>JANXXV010000005.1 GCA_025350445.1 Bryobacteraceae bacterium
AGGCAATTCGAGATGATCTATCCGGGGAGGCGGGAGGCGGCCAGGGCGGCAGGATAAGCGGACCATTTCTGAGCCATCGCCTACGGGCTGCGCTTCGCTCCGCCCTCCGGCGAAGGCTCAGAAATGGGTTAGTTTTGGCACTAAAAACAAGAGGCTGAGAATTTGTTTACACAAAATAGTTGACAACCCCAATCCCCCCCGGCACTCGACCTGATCCCCTGCCTCGGCCTCACAAGCACTGTCCCAACCAATTCTTTACAACACGCTACTGGGCGCAAGGTGGGGCAGACACCCTGTCGGCGCGCGACCCCTCGGTCGCGCTCTTGCGACCATTGTAAATTCTTGCAAGGGACACCACACTAGAAACTAATTCCAACCAGAAACTGACCTTGGCTCTGCTTTCCCTGTATCAGCACATTCGCCCCATCCAGAAAGCTCTGCGAACCCCAGTGCGTGTACCGAAGCTCCGGCGCAATGCGAAGAAACAGAATCTTGATTTCAACTCCTCCCGCCAATACGAAGCCTGAACCTGAAGAGTCGTTCGTCGTGCGCGGATCGTACCGCAATACACTTTGAATTCTGCGGAACGAAGGGCCCGCGCCCACAAACGGGTGGACAGGCCCGATATTCACGATTCTGTACTTCACCAGAATGGGGAATTCAAACGAATTAGAATTCGCCTTGCTAAGCGGGTTCACCAGATTCTCCGTACTGAAGTGGAACCGGTTGTAAAGGATATCGCCTTCCACTCCGATCCCCAGAGGCAGGTGTAACTCCGCCATCGCTCCAACAGTGTACTGAGTGGCGCCCGAGGCGAGACTGCGGTTGGAGGCGTTCGCAATTCGATACGCATCGCCAAGGGGCAACCCGATTTTCGCGCCAAACGAAAACAGCTCCGCATGGGCCGCGGAAGTTAGAACAAGTATTAATATAAATGTTTTATACATGGCACCTCTATGATGCCATGCATAGCAGCCGCGGGGTTGCCTCACCGCTCGCGGCCGCGTCCTCCGCCAAATCCCCCGCCACCCGCACGCCCTCTGCTGGTGTTGCCGCCGGCTGCTCTTCCGCCGCCACTGCCCACCGGCGCGCGTTCCGTCAATGGCCGAGCTTCATTTACCACCAGCATCCGGCCCAGTAAATCATGTCCGTTGCAGCAGTTGATCGCCTTCTCCGCTTCCTCGTCCTGCTCGATTTCCACAAAACCGAATCCTCTCGGCTCCCCGGAAAACCGATCGCGAACTATGCTTACCGCGCTCACATTCACGCCTGCCGCGGTGAACCAAGTTTCCAGATCCGCCTCTACCGCCTGGTAGGGCAGATTGCCTACAAATAGTTTCTTCAATGCACCACTCCTTGATAGGATGCCCTGACGCCTTCCTGGTTCGAACACAGACGACGGGCAGAAATTCACTACAAGGATAGATGCCATCAACGCCGGCTCCATTTCGCTTTTTTTTCGATATTCCGCCGCCGGCGATTCTTCTTTACAGAAGCCGCGCCGCGTCCTTGGCGAAGTAAGTCAGGATGATGCCCGCGCCCGCCCGGCGGATCGACGTAAGCGTCTCCATCATCACGCGTTCCTGGTCCACCCATCCGTTCCTCGCCGCGGCCACGATCATGCTGAATTCGCCACTCACTTGATAGGCCGCCACCGGCACATCGAATCGATCCCGCGCCATCCGTATCAAGTCGAGATACGGCAGCGCCGGCTTCACCATAATCATGTCCGCCCCTTCTTCAAGATCGAGCTCAATCTCGCGCATCGCCTCGCGCGCATTGGCCGGATCCATCTGGTAACTGCGGCGATCTCCAAATTGCGGAGTCGATTCGGCCGCTTCGCGAAACGGCCCATAAAACCCGGAGGCGAACTTGGCAGCGTAAGACAGAATGGGAATGTTGGGAAATCCGGCCGCATCCAAAGCCTTCCGAATACCCGCCACGCGGCCGTCCATCATATCCGACGGCGCCACAATATCGGCCCCGGCGCGGGCATGGGAGACAGCGGCCGCGGCAAGCCATTCCACACTACTGTCGTTCTCCACCTCGCCGTCCACCACCTTGCCGCAGTGGCCGTGGCTCGTGTATTCGCAATTGCAAACATCCGTTAGGACGCAGAGCTTCGGAACCGCTTGCTTGATGGCGCGGACCGCCCGCTGCACAATCCCATCTTCCGCATATCCGCCCGATGCCATTTCGTCCTTCGTGTCCGGAATGCCGAAAAGGATCACGCCGCCAATGCCAAGCGACTGCACCTCGGCGCATTCCGCGACAATGCGGTCCACCGACATCTGTGCGTTACCCGGCATGGACGAGATTTCGCGCCGCACCCCTTCGCCTTCGCAAACGAACAGCGGCAGAATAAACTGCGATGGTTCGAGATGTGTCTCGCGAACCAGGCTGCGCATCGATTCAGAGGATCGCAGGCGGCGCATGCGGGTGATGGGATAGGCCATGATGTCCTAATGTTATCGTGATCTTGATGTCTGTCGAGCTTACGGCGCGCCGCTTCGTGATTCGCGGGCGCGTGCAGGGTGTCGGTTATCGCTACTTCGCGCAAAATGCCGCTCTGGAATGGAGGGTTTCCGGTTACGCCCGCAATCTCCAAGACGGAACTGTCGAGGTCTACGCCATTGGAACCGCCGCCCAGCTTTCCGAATTCGCCGCAATTCTACGCACAGGTCCACGATTTTCCGATGTCCGGTCGGTTGATATGCAGGAAGCGGCTTTGGAAAACCATAAGGGTTTTCGAATCCGCTGACGCCGCCGGGTGCTAAACTACGAAATTCCAATGATTGAACTTAAGACCCTGATCCGCGAGGTGCCTGACTTCCCAAAACCCGGCATCCTCTTTTATGACATAACAACGCTGCTGAAGAGCGGACCTGGCCTGAAGCAGGTAATAGACACTTTCGCGGCGGGCCTGAAAGACCGCAAGATCGACGTCGTCGTAGGCATTGAAGCCCGCGGTTATTTCTTCGCGCCCGCCCTCGCCGTGGCCATCGGCACCGGCTTTGTCCCCGTGCGGAAGCCCAAAAAGTTGCCCTGCCCGGTTGAGTTCTGGGAGTACGATTTAGAGTACGGAACCGACCGCCTGGAGATCCATCGGGACGCCATCGCGCCCGGTCAGAACGTCTTTATCGTGGACGACGTGCTGGCAACCGGAGGCACGGCAGGCGCCGTGGCCCGTTTGGTGGAAAAGCTCGGTGGTCATATTGCCGGCTACGGGTTCGTCATCGAGTTGGATTTCCTGGAAGGACGCAAGAGACTGCCTAACTACCAGATCACGTCGCTGATTCACTACTAATCCCGCATGAAGGCTGTTCGCTTAAAAGCATTCGCCAAGGTCAACCTGACGCTGGAGGTGTGGAACAAACGGCCGGATGGATTTCACAATCTGCGGACGGTATTCCAGACGATATCGCTTGCCGATACTCTGGACGTGGAATTTGCGCCCTCGCGGAAAACTTCCATCGATCTCGACTCTTCCATCGACATCGCCAACAACCTGGTAGTTCGGGCCGCGGAAGCGATCCTCGATGCCATGCAGGTGACGGCGAAGGTCCGTTTCCGCCTGACGAAAAGAATCCCCATGGGCGGCGGATTGGGCGGAGGCTCTACCGACGCCGCCGCCGTGCTGCTGGCACTTCCCTCGCTGGCAGGCCGCGAAGTGCCAATGCCGAAACTGCTCGAGATCGGCGAACAACTGGGCAGCGATGTGCCATTCTTTCTCTCGGGCGGCTGTGCGTTGGGGCTTGGGCGCGGGGCGGATCTATACGTTCTGCCCGACCCCGCTCAAGTGCATGGCCTGCTAATTGCCCCGCCCGTCCATGTGTCCACCGCGCACGCCTACGCTTCGCTGAACCGGTCCGGCGCTTTGCCGCCGGAAGCAGCCGCGCCCGGGCTGATGTATTCTCAGGATTGGGCCAGCTTCTGCGTCAATCAGTTTGAGGCTTCCGTGCTGGAACGGCATCCGGAACTGGCTGCCATCAAGAAGAAACTTCGGAAGCTGGGCGCCACGACAGCTCTAATGACGGGTAGCGGTGCAGCTCTCTTCGGCGTTTTTTCCGGCCGCGCAGCCGTGCAGCGCGCATCCCTTGGTTTTCCAGGCTGCCGGGCTTACCCGTTCACCTTCGTCAGCGGAAAACGCTACCGGGAAATTTGGCGGAAGCAGATCGAATGACCCTCGATTTCCACAGCTACCGTTTCACGTTTCTCGCGCGCGGGCCCATTTCATTTCCGCCCGTGATACCGGCCAACGTCCTCCGGGGAGGCTTAGGCGTAATGCTTCGCCGCATTGCCTGCCAATGTGGTGCGGACGGCGCGCACGCTCCCGATTGCGTTTATGCGCGATTTTTTGAACCGGACGCCCTCGCCGGCGGCCCCAGCGGTTTCAACGATCACCCGCGTCCGTTTGTCTTCCGTGCAAGGTCGTTAGACGGCATAACGGTGCAGCGGGGCGACTCATTCTATTTCGAAATGAACGTCTTTGAAAGGCGGTTCCCCACCCGGCCGCTGTTGGAACACACATTCTCGGAACTGGCGAAGGAAGGCATCGGCCCATCTCGGGGCCGCGCCAAACTGGTCGAAACCGAGGATCGCCCAATCTCGCTCGACCTCAATGCCTCCGCCCCGCACGCCACCGGAGCAATCGTCTCTTTCCTGACTCCCACCGAATTGAAGGGTGCCGAACCGTTAGCCCCCGCCCCGGAGTTTGCTGTCTTGTTCGCCAGAATCAGAGACCGCCTCAGCACCCTTCGCGCACTCTACGGACCAGGCCCGCTCGATATCGATTTCCGCGCCATGGCCGCACGCGCCGCCGGCGTCGCCATGGTTCGTTCTGAACTCATCCGCTTGAAGACCACCCGCCACAGCACCCGGACCGGGCAGTGCCACCAGCTAGGCGGATTTTTAGGAGAAATCGAATACGCCGGAAGATTAGACGAATTCATCCCCTATCTCAAGGCCGCCCAGTGGACCGGCGTCGGCCGCCAAACCGTGTGGGGCAAAGGGGAACTTTCAGTTGAGGCAATACGTCCAGAGGGCAGATGAAGTCCATCCGGCTCGCGGCGCTCATTCTCTCGTTTCTGGCAACCGGGCGTGCCGCGGACCTGAAGGGAATTGAATATTCCCACCCCGGTCGGATTCATCTCCGGATGGACGCGCACTTCCCAAACGGCCCCGGCCCATTTCCCGCAGCCATTCTGGTTCATGGTGGAGCGTGGCTGGTGGGTAGCCGGCGTTTCGATGTGAAGCCGCTCTTCAAACCCCTTTCCGGCGCCGGCTTTGCCTGGTTCACCATCAGTTACCGGCTGGCGCGGAAGGCTCCCTTGCGGGGTTCCCTGATCGACTCTGCCAAGATCGCCAACGGCATAGAGGACGTTCTAAATGCAGTTCAATTTGTACGGGACCACGCGGCGGAATTCCATGTCGATCCGAACCGGATTGCACTGATAGGGGAGTCCTCGGGCGCGCAACTGGCTTCCATGGCCGCCATCCGCGGAGCGCCTGTCAAGGCGGTAGTGGCGTTTTACTGTCCCAGTGACCTGGTAGCTACCGCTCTTCCACCCGGAGTGTTCCACGAGGCCGCCGCAAGACTGACTTGGGGCAGCCCACTGCACCGGGAACTGCTCGAACTTTCCCCGATTGCCGCCGTGCGCCCCGGCATGCCGCCGTTCCTCTTCATTCACGGAACTTCAGATCACGTTGTACCCTTCGAGCAATCCATCAGAATGTGCGGTGAAATGCGCCGGACGGGCTCCGCCTGCGAAGTCATTCCGGTGAAGGGCGGATTGCATGGCGTGCAGCTCTGGGAAGCTCTTCACAAGACTGGCTATAAGAAGCAAATGACCGATTGGCTCAGCGCGCGCATGAATTGACGGCCCGTTCAAACATTCCTGCAACCCTCTGTTTTATTCACAAGAAGTCCTCAGTCGTACCGCCCTAAACCATTGATATTAAGGCTGATAAAACTAAGGAAAACAAGGGCTAATTTCAATGTTTCTCATTGACTACAAATCGGTTTCAGCGCATCATGTAGATGGTTCCAAGAGGTTAAAGGAACAGCAAACCTGACGGGATGTAGCGGACCGGGAACGATGATCCGAAAGCAGAGGAAATTTAAAAATATTCTGTTGGCGGGGAGCGAATGGGAATCGGGCGGAACGTCAAGGTAAGCTTCTAGATCTGTCGATGGACGGGGTGCAACGATCCGGATGGAGTGAATCCAAAAGGGGAGCGGTCGTTCGAAGATGGATCCGGAGCGTTGAAGAAACGATTGGGCAACGGGCGATGAACGTTGATCCTCCCCGGACCTGCCGGCAATGGCAACCGAGGAGAGGAGTTCAAAGCCGAACGGGCCTGAAACAACTTTAGCGTGGCATCGAAGGGATAGATCGGGAGCTACGACCCCACCGCGGTAGTCCGGAAACGGCCAGTCTCTGTGGGTGAGTGAAAGATCGTTCCGAGAAGCCGGTTCCGATTGGAGAAAAGCAAGCGGCGGAACGCAGTCGCGTTGAGTCGCGGTCGTCTAAAAGCGGCAGCGAGGAGCGGCAGCGCAAGGCCCGGCATCTCCAAATGCCAATTTCAAGCCGTGCATGCCGGTTGGTGAATGAGCTGTCACCTAGGTCACTTGGAGCCATCTCTATTTTTGGAAGGGCCTCTAACCCGGCCCTTCCATTCTCTCAACGCACAAACGGGATGTAGGCCGGTACCTTCGCCCGGTAAGCCGCAAACTCCGCTCCAAACTTCCCGGCCAACAAATTCTCCTCGGCCGCAATCCGGATCTCCGTTCCACATACATACAGCACCGTCGCCGCGACTAAACTTTCCCAATCTGCCATTACGAAGCCGGAAGCAATTGTCATTCCCAAAAGGGATGCGTACACCGGGTGCCGCACGAACGCGTACGGACCCGTGGTGATTAATCGATGCGTTTCCGTCACGACAGCTTGTATGCGCCATTGGATGCCCAGTTCCCGAATCGCCAGCCAGCCAAGCAGCACCGATAAAGGCGCCAGCGCCAGCGCCGCAATCTGCAAAGATGGCCATGCCGATTCGTCCGGCTTTCGCGGTAGCCAGGCGCACAGAATTCCAAGCCCTTCCAGCAACATTCCATACGTTGCGCCCGGTGCCCGCTTTCGTCCGGCTTCCGCCTTCGGATCTGCTCTCCGGCGTGCTCGAACCTGAATCGCGTTCCACAGAAACACCGCGCCGTATATCACCCAGCTTCCAATCAAGACTGCCTGCCCCGCCGTCTGCAAGTTCATCCCGATTTATTATAGGGTGCTTCCCGGCTTGCATTAACCGGCAGGCGGAGCTACTCTCCCAGTAGAGGAGTACGGAATCGTGAGAAGTATTTCATCCTGCGCAATTCTCTTATTGTTCGCCTCGAGTGCCTTTGCGCAGCGCGGCGGCGGCTCCCGTTCAGGTTCCATGGGATCGGGAGGACATGGATCGGCAGGACATGGATCGGCAGGACATGGATCGGTCGGACATGGATCGGGCGGACATGGATCGGGCGGACATGGATCGGGCGGCTCCGGCATAGGCTACCGCGGTCCGTCCAGTTCCGTCTATCGTCCCGGTTTTCGCGGCGGTTTATCCAACAACTATCCCAGGTACAGTGGCGGGTTTGGATATTTCCCTGGCTTCTACTCCACATTCGGATACGGTTATGGCTACAGCTCGCCGTGGGTCGACAGCTATTATCCAGCCGGCGGATACGTCAGCGCCCCGGCATACTATGAGTCCGCGCCCCAGCCGCCACCGGTGGTGATTAACGAATTTTACCGGCCTCCCACGGCGCAGCCCCGTTTCAGGGATTACTCGAACGGCGGATACGGTATCGAACCTGTGCCTCAACCAACTTCGGCTCCAGCGAAGAAGCCGGACTACTGGCTGATCGCGTTCCCGAACGGAACCATCGTCCTGGCAGTGGCCTACTGGACCGATCGCGGGACCCTTCACTATGTCACGCGGACGAAGGAACAGAAACAGATTCCGATCTCGGCCATCGATCGCGAACTGACCGATCAACTGAACCAGGAGCGCGGGCTGGAATTCCGCATCCCAAAGTGAAGAGCGGCCAGCCGGGCTATTATACTGTTAACGTTTTTGCTGGACGGTTCGAAACCTACGGTTCGCCCAAAATCCGCGTTTATCGGCGTGGATCCGCGGCTAAACGGTTGGCCGCGAATAACGCCGGGGAATACAGGTAACCCGCCCTGTCCAGCGGCGAAGCTTTGGGAAGCTCATGGAAGGTAAGGAACGGGGGGTTACGACGGCGATAAGGACGGCGATAAGATGGATGAGCCCCGCCGACGCCAAGTAAGCCGAAAATTTGACTGGAGTTGATTCGAACCCGGTGTCCAGCGTGGTTCCAGGTTGCGTGATCATAGTAAGTTCCTTGGCAGCTATCGTGTCGACGTTACACCCGTAAGAAGACGCGTTGCACGCGCGGTATTGGTCCAGCGTCTTGTGGCCCAACTTGACAAACGCGGCAGTCCACTTCGGCAATATAATCTGTTTGGAAGCCGAACGTTCGGGCACGGTCCAATCGTGGTGTAAGTCTAACCGAGCATGAAGGACGGAAGGGCCGTTGCGGTAAGCGCAAACGTTCAAATGAACTTTCGTCTGTTGTAAAAGTAGCGCGCTTCCGGCTTTTTGAAACAGGATCGGCAGGTTTTCCAGGTTAAACCGTGGCGCGCGGCAATCTCGTAAACGGAGGTTTTTAAGACACACAACTAAACGCTGCCGACTATTGGAGAGTACTTCCGCAACCTGCCGATGTCCAAAGCCCGGTAAGATCCATGTTTGCTCCCAAATTCCTGCGGTTCCCTCGCAATTTCTCTATAATGCCTTTGAGACACTTGTCGCCCTGTGGGCGACGCAGGCGGATGGCGTTATGACGAAAAGCAAAGCTCGTAAACACCGACGCACAACTGGAACATCCGAAGCTATAAATGTTCTGTCTGATGCTTTTGTGTATAGCTCTTACCTAACGATTTTGATCCTGCTGCTTTTCCGTTGCCAATGGTTTTATAAAGTCTGGTACTCTGTGACGCACGGAGGCGACAAAACCGCGTTTGAGATCCCACACGAGCAGGGTCTCACTAACCACTTCCAAATCGTGACTGGAGACCCTAGCATTATTCTCTACTTGTTGATCTCGGTCGCATTTCTCCTGCTCCTTGTTTTCGGTCATCAGGGCCTCGGGAGCAAAGCACCTAAGGTGCTAATCGCAATTCGCACAGTATTTTTCTATTCCGTTTTAATGATCACATTGCAAATTTTGTTCATTAATCTATTCGCTTCCCGTCCTGACGACAGGTCGTGGTATATATTCAACAGTTGTCTTCAGCGCTTAGATCCGTCGGGAAAAGATGCACCCACCAACCTGTTTTGTATCGATGACCCTCACTACGTAACCCTTGGGGTCTCCCTTCTCGCGTTGTTGCTGCTGATAGATCGCAATATTGTCAAGGGATTTGCAAAATTGTTGAATGTCAAAGGCTTTGCAACGCCACCGATCGATAGGTGACATGGCAGATGGAGTGAGAGCTCGCTAAATATGCCAGTGGGTTTTGATAGACGATAACGTATGTGATCGTCTACCAGCAGCGGAGATCATCTATCTGAAGCAGGATTGGGGATGGGGTATTGCCCCGCACCCGTAGCCTCGATTTGTTTACTACTGCATACTGTTGAGATGTCAGCCTATCCGCCGCACGTTGTCGCTCGGCTAATTCAGCGATTGAAGCTTAATTACGCCGGAGAAGTAATGGGTGTCTTGGGGCTCTTGAACGACAAAGTCTACCAGCAGATCCTTGCTGAAGGAATCGACAAAGATCCGCGGTTGTCGCCCGAGAGGATGGATGGCACCATCCATCCTCTCGATCCCATACGTTCGAGAGCATTGATCAAGGGCGATGCCGATTTTGAAAAGGAGGTGTCCGCAAGAATCCTTTCGCCACTTTTAACTTGGGTAGACGATCAAGTAAAGTTGTTGAAGGCAGTCGCTCCTCAACCGGACAAGGTTAAATACCAGACGCCTGAGTTGGAGTTTTTAAGACATTTGCGAAACGCATTGAGCCACGGCAATAGGTTTTACCTCCGCGGCAAGGAACCAACGAGCCCCGCCAATTTCAAAACTTTCGTTATAGACAAACCGCTCCATGGCAAAAACATGGTGATGTTCGATTGGATCGGCCCTGGCGACATACTGGACCTATTAGATCATTTGGCGGTTTAGCTGAACCAACTTTAATCCTGTGCCGCAATCGAGGAGAGCTCGTGTCCGGACTCGACCACAGACTCGGCGCGCCGAGACGCTCCAAAGAAAGTTTGACTTTTAAGCACGATAAAATACATTATTGTGTTTAAAAAGAGGGATGGGGGGGCGCGCCCATTGGTTAGTTGGTCGCTCAAACTCCTGTCCCCAAGTCCCAGTCTCCAAAGAGTCCGCCGTCAAGGCCAAGCCGCTACGCGGTGCGCTGATCGCGCAGTCTTGACCGCTAAGAACGAAGGAGAAAATTGAGCCTGACGACTCTTCCAAAATCGTGTAGATGTTCTCGCGTTGCGGTTTGGCGTTTCGGTTGCCAAAATGTTGCAGAAAAGCCGCCATTCGACGAGGATCTTGAGAAGGACTATTGATAGACGATAAAGTTATGTTGGTTTAACCATTCAGCTTCTTTAGGGCTTCCTCAGCAGAACGCTTAGCAGCGCCCTTATCGCCACGCCACCAGTGGGAGAGCGCTTGTTCTGTAGCGCTCGCGGCGCTTTCTATCTGGGGCTGGTACTGCGAGCGTGCCCCCTTGTCGCGTGGAGTGAGATAAACCCGATGCTTTAACCAGCTAACGGCTGCCGCTCCTTCAATCTCAGAGAATTGATCGGGACGTCCCTCGATTATGCCCTCTAAAAGCATTCGCACAAGTGCCACATCCATTGATACCTGTTCTCCTTCAGAGTGCTGTTCTACACTATATGCTCCCGGTTGGACCGCCGGACAGTGAATCAACAAGGAAGCCTCGTCATGCGCCGGAGAGTGTACAGGGCATCAGGTGTCAATGCGGCAATGCGGGCCCCCGGTTCTCACTTTGTTGAGTACGACGAATGTCGCTTGTCACAAACCCGAGCGCTTGACCCCATCTCGCGGCTGCGGTGCGCCTGTTGCTCGCGGCGCCACCCACGATAAGCTCACAACCGAAACCCTTCGTATCCCCGGCCAACATCGCACGGAAGGTAGTAAGGCTCATTTCTTCAGTGAAAACTACGTTGAAGGATGAGATGAGCGGAAACAGCAAACCGTCCAGGAACCGCCGGTTCACCATATCGGCCGCAAGCGTCCTCATCGCGGCCCTTGTCCTCAGCCCGGTTTTGGCGCAAAATCCTGCCGCCCCGCCTTCAGGCATCGACACCAGGCAAACCTACGCGAAGCTCTGCGGCGGCTGCCATGGAGCCGACGCCCGTGGCACGCAGCAAGGACCGGGGCTTGCCGGAAACCCCTCGGTCCGCCGGCGTTCCATTCAAAGCCTGCGCACCGTGATCCGCAACGGAATTCCAGCGGCTGGCATGCCGCCATTCGATCTGCCAGCCGCCGCCATCGGGGATCTGGCAAATTTGGTTGGTTCCCTCAATGCATCCGCCGCCGAAACCACCGTGCCTGGCGACCCCGTTGCCGGCAAACAGTTCTTCTTTGGCAAGGGACAATGCTCCTCTTGCCACATGGTCTACGGTGACGGTGCGCCCATCGGTCCGGATCTGTCGAATGTCGCGCGCGAATTGACCGTGGACCAGATCCGGGAGGCGTTGCTGCAGCCTGATCGGCGGATCGCACCCGGCTATGATATCGTGACCGTGCGCCTGCGCAATGGTGAAACACTGCGCGGATTCGCGCGGGGCAAGACTGCTTTTGACCTCGCCTTGCAAGACTTGAAAGGCGTGTTGCAACCGCTCTCACTCGATCGCATCTCCACCATCACTGAGGAGAAACAGTCGCTGATGCGGCCCGTGCAGGCGGCAGCCGGTGAGTTGCAGGACCTGATTGCCTTCCTTAGCCGCTTGACCGGCGTACAGCCCGGGGTACCGGCCTCAGCCGGGAATCCCCGCGCGGCTGGAATCGACTTCGCCAGAATTGTGAATCCGAAGCCGGGCGATTGGCTCACCTACAACGGGCAACTGAGCGGAAATCGATACAGCGGCCTCAAACAAATCGACGCCGCCAACGTGAACACGCTCGCTCTGAAATGGGCCTTTTCGATTCCGCTATGGTCGCAGTTCCTCCCCGATACCCCGTATTTTCGCGAAAACATGCGCTACTTCGGATTGGAAACCGTTCCCATCGTTGCGGACGGCATCATGTACGTCACGGGGCCGAATCAGGCTTTTGCGCTCGATGCGCGCACCGGACAGCAAATCTGGCAATACTCCCGCCCGCGCACTCCTGGTCTGGTTTCAGACGCGTCATTGGGTACAAATCGCGGCCTCGCCATCCTCAACGACAGCGTTTTCATGGTGACTGACAACGCTCATCTCATCGCCCTCAACCGCGTAACCGGCCATCTGGTGTGGGAAGTGGTCATGCCGGATGAGCCTCAGAAATACGGTGGGACCGTCGCGCCGCTCGTGGTCAAGGACATGGTGATTGCCGGCGTCGCCGGAGGCGACTGGGGGATCAGGGGATTCATCGGCGCCTATAGAGCGGACACCGGCGAACGCGTCTGGCGCCACTGGACCGTTCCGGCCAAAGGAGACCCCGGCTACGAGACATGGAAAGGAACTGCCGTCTCCTATGGCGGCGGCGCCACCTGGCTCACCGGCTCCTACGACCCGGCGGCCGATACTCTTTACTGGGCCACGGGCAATCCCTGGCCCGATTCCGACGATCGCCAGCGGGGCGGCGACAACCTTTTTACAAATTGCGTACTCGCGCTCGATCCCGGCACCGGAGAACTAAAGTGGTTTTACCAATTCACTCCGCACGACGTTCACGATTGGGATGCCACCGAGCCCAACGTCCTGGTCGACGCAAAGTTTCGCGGCCAGGATCGAAAACTGCTCCTGCATGCCGATCGAAACGGCTTTTTCTATGTTTTCAACCGCACGGACGGTAAGCTCTTAATCACTCAAAAATTCACCCGCAAGCTAACATGGGCCAGCGGAATTGGTCCGGATGGCCGCCCCCAACTTTCGCCGGATGGGGACATAACCTGTCCCGACCATGCAACAAACTGGAATGGAACTGCCTACAGCCCGCTCACACGCCTCTACTACGTAATGGCTCTTGAGAAATGCTCGGTCAAACTCTCACCCGGCAGTTGGAAAACCGCACGTCCCCCCCGAGGAGCCTGGAAAGAAGTATCTCCGCGCACTCGACATCGAGACCGGAAATATCGTCTGGGAGATCCCGCAGGCCGGACCAGTAGACGGTAAGCGGGTGGCGGGTGTGATGGCCACCGCCGGCGGGGTTGTCTTCTATGGAGACCCAAGCGGCTATTTCATCGCAGTCGGCGCGCGCGACGGCAAAACATTGTGGCGCGTCCCGCTGAACGCAACAATCAAAACCTCTCCCATGACTTATACCGTGGATGGAGAACAGTTCGTAGCCCTCGCCGTGGGATCGAACATCATGTGCTTCGGACTGCCAAAATAGCGGAAGCCCGGCAGCCGGTAACATTCCTGCGACGGCGTCCTGCTGAATCGTAATAGGAAGCTGGGTATGTGCTTCACTCAGGTAATTGCTATGGCAGCAGCTCGGGTGGGGCAGTCCCCCTGGACTGCGCGGGACGCCGTCGTCCCGCTGCCGGAAGCGGGACGACGGCGTCAATGCGCCAGCCACACGAAATACTTGGGAGACCGTACCCGCCTGACTCAAGCACATACCCGGTTAGAGGAATATACGAAAAGAAAAAGGCTTGATAGCAACGCTGAACGGCTTGGTCAAGATTCTAAACGAAGCGGCAGGCCGCAATCCCGGCTTCGCTGAACGGCTGGAAGCGCTCCTCTCTCCAGCGCCAATTGACAAACCCGAAAGGAATCAAGCAGCGAAACTTTTATGCTGAATTCGCATCGCGGGGTGAATCGGAATTTCGGCTGTGGTTACGCAACCAATCGGCCGCAGTCCTGCATGCGCTGATGCGTCGCCATGATCTGGATGCAACCCGGCGGAGCGCAAAATGGAAGGACCCCGAAAAACTCAGCGCCTGTATCACCAATCAGATTCGATCCCGCCTTGCGCTCGGATCGGGGTTCCTCAAGAGTGGCCATTCTTCGCCTGCAAACCCGGCGGCGTGAGTGCCCGATGAATACTTGGTAGGCGCGGCAGGACTCGAACCTGCGACCCTCAGCTTAGAAGGCTGATGCTCTATCCACCTGAGCTACGCGCCCATCTCTACCGATTCTAAACTACAATCGCACAGTGCCTGCGATTCGCCTCCTTACGCCCGCCGACCTCCCGGCGCTCCTCCATCTCACCCGTTCCGCGTCCTGGAACCAGACCGCCGAAGATTGGGCCCGCCTCCTCGCATTGCAGCCGTCCGGCTGCTTTGGCATCGAACTCGCGGGAACCCTGGCCGCCACCGCAACCGTCGTCTGCTACCCGCCCGATCTCGCCTGGCTAGGCATGGTGTTGACGCTCCCCGAATATCGCGGCCGCGGACTGGCGCGCAGTCTCGTCGAACACTCCCTGGCCTATTCCGCCCACCGCACCGTCCGCCTGGATGCCAGCGCCATGGGACAAGCCCTTTATCAATCCCTCGGCTTCCGCGAAGAATGCGTGGTAGAGCGCTGGCTCCGCGATCCCGCGCCCGTCCCCGTTGCTATAGATGTGCCGCCGTTCACGTATCCAAGCGCGCTTGACGCCGAAGCGTTCGCCGCCGACCGCTCTGTGCTAATCGCCCGCCTCGCCGAACTGGAAGCAGCGTCTCTTCCGGACTCCTCCTTCGCGCTAGGCCGCCCCGGCCTGAACGCCTGCTTCTTCGGACCCTGCGTCTGCGCAACGCCAGCCGCGGCCCGGACGCTTCTGCAGTGGTTCCTCGCGCGCCATCCCGGCGAGCCCGTCTTCTGGGACCTCTTCCCGCATCACGGGCACGCCGCAAAACTAGCGGCCGAGTTCGGATTCCGCCCGGTTCGCAGTCTCACCCGCATGTCGCTCCACGCGCCCGCTCCCGCGTTGCCCGATTCACGAATCCACGCCATCGCCGGCTTTGAATACGGTTAACCTCCACCCTGTTCGCTGCACCGCTGTTACACTGAAATTGTCCCGTGAAAATTCTTGCCGCCTGCCTGCTCGCCGCTTGCGCCATCGCCTGCACTACCAGCGATCTGCCCGTGAAGGTCATCGTGGGCGCCACGCTGCTCGATCCACCAATCCCGTTCTCCGTCATCGTCATCCAAGACGGAAAAATCACCGGCATCGGGCCTCAGCAAACCGTTCCTGTCCCCACCGCCTCTGAGAAAATCAACGGCACCGGAAAGTACGTCATCCCCATCGGGAGCGGCGCGAAATTGCAGGTGGGCGCCACTGCGGATCTGCTGCTGGTTACCGATCCGAAGAATTCCTCTTCCGCGGAGCGCACCATGCGCGGCGGCAAATGGATCACCACCGCACCTTGATGGAGACATGATGCAGCCATCGCAAGCATTCTCGGTCAAACGCGCCCAGGTGGAATTCCACAACTTCGCTTCCCTCGGCGAGCCCGAACGAGCCATCGCCGCCTACGCCGAAGAAAACGTCCGCCGCGGCGCGGTGATCCGGAATCACCTCCAGTTCATCGGGACCATGTCGCCGTTTCTTGAGATCGGTTCCAACGTCGGCCACACCAGCTACATGCTCGCCAACGAATTCGGCGCCGACGGCTTCGCCCTCGATATCTCCGCCGATGCCCTGCGTTACGGAGTGGCTCTGCAAGACCGCTGGGGCCTGGCCCGCGCTCCCATCCGCATCGCCGGCGACGCCGCCAACCTGCCGTTTCAAGACGGTTCCCTGCGCTTCGTGCTTGCCTTCCAGATGCTCAGCCAGTTCATGAATATGGAGAGCGTTTTTCTGGAAGTGAAACGCGTTCTCGCGCCCGGCGGAATCTTCCTCTTCGCCGAAGAACCGTTGAAACGCCAAGTCTCCCTGCGCCTCTATCGCTGCCCCTATTACGACACCATGAAGCCGTGGGAACGGAAGCTTTACGATTGGGGGCTACTCGGCTACCTGGTCCAGGACGTCATCGGCGCGCACCAGGAAGAAAGCTTCGGCATCCGCCAGAACCACACCATGGGACTGAAAGACTGGCACGCCCTGATCTCGAAACACTTCGTCGCCCGGGAATACGAAATCTTCGTGCCGGAACGCGGCTGGGGCGAGCGCATCGTCACCCGGTCCATGTCGCAATGGCGTGCCGCACGCCTGCTGGGCGGCACGCTTGCCGCCGTATGCAGAAAGGCCGGCGAGGCCCCCGCCACCAGCCCGTCGCTGGAACATTTCGAAAGCTTTCTGCGCTGCCCCGATTGCCACTCCGCGCTCACGCGGGCCGCCCTCGAAACGTTAGTTTGCGAAAAGTGCGCCTACTCCGCGGCCAATGAAGGCGCAGTATACAATCTGCTCCCATCGGCCGAGCGCAAGGAACTCTATCCCGGCGACCGCGAAGATGTGATCGACTTCTGCCTCCCTAGCCACGATGCCCGCCTGCTGGAAGGCTGGTATGACCTCGAAGGCGTCTTCGGCAACAAATACCGCTGGATCGGCGCCCGCGCTTCCGCCATCCTCAAGCGCGTAAAGCCTGGTCCGCAGCGTCTGCGCATCCGCGGCCACGCCCACGAAGGCAAACCCGTTACGCTGGATGTTTCCGCGAACGGGAAAAACGTCGGTCACTGGCCGCTCGACCGTTCCGGTCTGTTCATTCTCGAAGCCGACCTTCCGGACGCCCCCGAGTACAAAGTGGAAATCACCGGCAGTCCGGTCTGGAGCGTCCCCACCGACGATCGCGTTTTCTCCGTCAACTTGAGCATGTTGCGGCTGGTTGGCCAGGAATAGGCGTCCAAAGTAACCTTCGGCGCATCTAACACGCATAATAGAAGTAGCCCGCCCTGTCAGCCAAGTAATAGCCTATGTGGATCGTACGACTAGCTCTGCGCAGCACTTATACGTTTGTCGTGATGGCTCTGCTCATCACCATCCTGGGGATCATTGCGATCAATCGCATGCCCACCGATATCTTCCCGGAAATCAATATCCCGGTGGTCAGCGCCATCTTTTCCTACACCGGAATCTCGGCCGAGGAAATGGAGAAGCGCATCTCCACCATCGCCGAGCGCGCCTACACCACCACCGTCAACGACATCGAGCACATTGAATCCCAGTCGCTGGCCGGCGTCTCCGTAATCAAAGTGTTTTTCCATCCCAACGCACGCGTGGAAGCGGGCGTCGCGCAAATCACCGCCACCTCGCAGACCACGCTGCGCGTCATGCCGCCGAACATGTTTTCTCCGTTCATCGTCCGCTATAACGCCTCCAGCATCCCCATCCTTCAGCTAGCCGTAAGCGGCAAGGGGCTGTCCGAGCAGCAGATGTACGATTACGGCACAAACTTCATTCGCACCCAGTTGGCTACCGTGCAGGGCGCGTCCGTTCTGCTGCCGATGGGCGGCAAGCCGCGGCAGATCATGGTCGATCTGGATCCAAAGGCATTGTTCGCCAAAGGAATTTCTCCCTCCGACGTTAGCAATACGCTCAGCGCCCAGAATCTGATCCTGCCTGCCGGCTCCGCCAAGATGGGCGACCGCGAGTATTTTGTCCGCTTGAACAGCAGCCCGCTGGTGGTGGACGCCATCAACGATATGCCGATTCGCGAAGTGGGCGGAGCAACCGTCTATATTCGGGACGTCGCCCAGGTTCACGATGGCGCCGCGGTGCAGACCAACATCGTCCGCCAGGACGGGCGCAGGTCCACCGTGTTGTCCATTCTCAAGAGCGGCGGCTCCACTCTCGATATCGTGAAGCGGGTGAAAGAAGCGTTACCGCGCATCATGACCACCCTGCCTCCGCAGATGACCGCCAAGCCGCTGTTCGATCAATCGCTGTTCGTGCGCGCCGCCATTGACGGCGTGGTGCGCGAAGCGGTAATTTCGGCTGTTCTCACCGGGCTCATGATCCTCTTGTTCCTCGGAAGCTGGCGCAGCACGCTGATCGTCTGCATTTCCATTCCGCTCTCCATCCTTACTTCTCTGATTATTCTCTATCTGCTGGACCAGACCATCAACGTGATGACGCTGGGCGGGCTGGCACTGGCGGTGGGAATTCTGGTGGACGATGCCACCGTGGAAATCGAGAACATCCATCGCAATCTGGGCCAGCAAAAGTCGCTCATCCGCGCCATTCTAGATGGCGCGCAGCAGATCGCAGTGCCCGCCTTTGTCTCAACCCTCGCCATCTGCATCGTGTTCGTGCCGGTAGTGCTGCTCACCGGCGCCGCCAAGTATCTGTTTACCCCGCTCGCCATGGCGGTGGTCTTCGCCATGCTCGCCTCCTATCTGCTGTCGCGAACGCTAATCCCCACCATGGTGAAGTATCTGCTTCCCTCGGAACTCGAGGTCTACAGTCAGGACGAGCACGGCCATGAAGCGGGTGGCGCCGGATTCATCTGGAACGTACACCACGCCTTCAACCGCGGCTTCGAAAATTTCCGCCAGGGCTATTCATCGGCGCTCGACTGGTCGCTCCACCACCGCATTACTGTCATCGTTCTGTTCGCCGCCCTCGGCGTTGGATCCGCATTCATGGCTCCCAGTCTGGGCCAGGACTTCTTCCCGCTGGTGGACGCCGGCCAGATCCGCCTCCACGTCCGCGGGCCCGCGGGCATGCGGGTGGAATCCACCGAACAGCTATTCGCCCGCGTAGAGAATCGCATCCGCCGGATTATCCCTGCCGATCAGACGAATACCGTTCTAGACAATATTGGCATTCCGGCCGTTCCAATCAGCCTGGCTTACTCCGACTCCGCCACCATCGGCCCGTTTGACGGGGAGATTCTCATCTCCTTGAATGAGAATCGTAAACGTGGCAATACGTGGGATTATGTGCGCGAGATGCGTCAACTGCTGCCCCGTGAATTTCCCGAGGCCACCTTCTTCTTCCAGCCCGCCGACATTGTCAGCCAGATCTTGAATTTCGGATTGCCGGCGCCGATCGACATCAAGGTGATCGGCCGCAACGTTGCCGGGAACTTCCAGGTCGCTCGCGAGATTGAACGCCGCGTGGCAAGCATCCCCGGGGCCGTAGACGTTCATATCCACCAGGTTTTGAACTCCCCTGAGCTGCGGCTCACCGTGGACCGCACCCGCGCCGATCAATTGGGGCTTACCCAGCGCGACGTGGCCGGCAGCGTCCTCACTTCTCTCAGTTCCAGCGGCCAGGTAGCCCCGAACTATTGGTTGAATCCCGCCAACGGCGTCAGCTACCTGGTTGCCGTGCAGACGCCGCAACATTTAATCGACAGCATTGACACTTTGCAAAGCACCCCCATCACGCCCGCCGGCGCCCGGGAGCCGCAGATCCTCAGTAACGTGGCCACTGTCTCGCGCGGTGAAACCATGGCTGTAGTCAATCACTGGAACGTGCAGCCGGTCTTCGATATCTACGCCAACGTGCAGGATCGCGATCTGGGAAGCGTCGCCACGCAAATCGACAAGATTGTCGAAGATGCGCAAAAGAAACTTCCTCGCGGCGCCATTATCGATATCCGCGGTCAGGTGCAGACCATGCGCACTTCCTTCCTGGGACTGGCCACCGGTCTGCTGCTGGCTGTCGCCCTTGTCTATTTCCTCATGGTGGTGAATTTCCAGTCCTGGCTCGACCCGTTCATTATCCTGATGGCTCTGCCCGGCGCGTTCTCCGGCATCGTCTGGATGCTCTATATCACCCAAACCACCATCAACGTCCCCAGCCTCATGGGCGCCATCATGAGCATTGGCGTCGCCACCGCGAACAGTATTCTCCTAGTCACCTTCGCCAACGATAAACGCGGGGAAGGGAAGTCCGCCATCGGCGCCGCCCAAGAGGCCGGGTTCACCCGCCTGCGGCCGGTTTTGATGACCGCCATAGCCATGGTGATTGGAATGCTCCCCATGTCGTTGGGTCTTGGCGAAGGCGGCGAGCAGAACGCCCCGCTCGGCCGCGCGGTCATTGGAGGGTTGGCCATGGCAACCGTGGCCACTCTGTTTCTTGTGCCCGTAATTTATAGTCTGATGCGAACAAAAACACTTCATACCAACAAAGACGACGATTGGGAGCTGCTGCAATGAGCCGAAACTTGCAAGCCGGAATAGCCCGGTTTCCCATCGTTCTGGCGCTGATCGTCATTGCCCTCACCGGCTTCTTCTTCCTCGGCTATCTTCCCCGCTCGGCGCGCGCAAAGCAACTCATTACCGCTACCGAAGCTTCGCAGCGCGAGGCAGTGGAAGTCTCGGCCGCAAAGGTCGAAGCTGCACCCGGCGCCGCCGATCTGGTGCTGGCCGGCAACATCCAGGCGGTCACCGAAGCCGCCCTGTTTGCCCGCACCGACGGTTATGTAAAGAAACGGGTCGCCGACATCGGCGACCGTGTCAAAGAGGGCCAGATTCTCGCCGAACTCGAATCCCCGGAAGTCGACCAGCAGTTGGCGCAGGCCCGCGCGACCGTGAGGCAGTCGCAGTCCGCGCTGGTACAGACCGAAGCCGCGCTCCAACAAGCCAAGGCAAACGAAGCGCTGGCCGACGCTACTGAAAAGCGCTGGAAGGAACTGGTGCAAAGCGGCGTAATTTCCAGGCAGGAAGGCGACGAGAAGCAAGCCGCCTATTTGGCGCGAAAGGCTGACGTGGCCGCGGCCGAAGCCAATATCAAGGCCGCGCAGAGCGCCATAAGCGCTGGTGAAGCCAACGTGGCCCGGCTGCTGGAGATCCAGTCTTTCCAGAAGGTCCGCGCCCCCTACACCGGAGTGATCACGCTGCGGAACATTACCCTCGGAACTCTGGTCAGCGCCGGTAGCAGCAGTGCCGTGCGGGAACTATACCGCATCACCCAGCTCGACCTGTTGAAAATTATGGTCAGCGTCCCTCAAAGCGAGGTGGCGTTCATCCATAATGGACTGGATTGCGCCATTCAGGTCAAGGAACTGCCGGGCCAGACCTACAGCGCCAAAGTTACCAAGACGGCGAATTCCCTGGATCCTGCATCGCGCACGCTATTGACGGAAATCCAGTTCCGTAACCCCGGAGAGAAAGTGCTGCCGGGCATGTACGGTGAGGCCAAATTCACCATGCACCGCACCAAGCCGCCTCTGCTGATTCCAAGCGACGCCGTACTCAGTGGAAAAGCGGGCATGCAGGTGGCGCTGATCCGCCAGAATGGGACCGTGCATTATCAGAACATCGATCTGGGCCGCGACAACGGAGCCAAGATCGAAGTTCTCACCGGACTTCAACTTGGCGACCGGATTGTAATGAATCCAACAGATGAAGTGCGGGAAGGCGTGAAGGTAAAGGTGGTGGAATAAAAAAGAGCCGCGCCTCCCTGGAAAGTGCAGCCCGGGAACGCGCGGCTCTGATGTAGCTGGAACTATTACTTGCGGCGGAAGAACGCCAGCGCGGCTACACCGCCCAACATCAGGGCGATACTCGCTGGTTCAGGGGTTGGCGCGTTAATCAAATTAGCGTCAGCCCGCAGGAACTCCACTCGGACACCACCGGGTCCACCGGCGTTGCTCCAAGAGAAATCGATCGTATTGAGTCCGGCAACGAAACCAGAGTTCAATGTGAAACCCGAATAAGAACTGAAGGTACTGCTCGTCAGTCCTTTAGACGTCCCGTTAAGCAGGATATCAAGACCACTGTTATCGGTCGCCCAACGGCCCGTGATCACAGCGCTAGTCGGATCAAAGCCCGTCAGATCTACCGTCGTGCGGTAAGTGAGGGCATAGTTTCCGCCTGTCAGACTGCTGCCGTCCCCTGTGTCCGGCCCCACCCACTCGGACGCCGCTGTATTTGGCAGCCACGCCGCGTTAACAGTGCCGAGTACGAAGACCGAAGAAGTGCTGACGTAATGAGTGTCCACCGAACCCGCGGCAAGAACCACGTGTGCAGCGTCAACGCCCGTATTGTAGACCGTCAAGGGGCCGGCATTGCGGCCGGTAGAAGTAGTAGTATTGTTTTCTTCAAAGTACCTCCGAACCGGAGCTTCCCGGTGCAGTATGTTTAACAGCATTCCAGGACTATTGCTAAACTCTAGGGGGCTAAGTACTAATACTCAGTTATTTCCGTAAAGAATTCCCAGCAGACGCCATCGACGTGGGCGTAGCTGAAAGCAATATGGTCTCCACAGCGGCGGGACTTTCTAAAGTAGGTTATATTCCTGTGGTGGATACTTTTGCTCAGTTCGGTGTGACCAAAGGGGCTTTGCCTTTTATCATGAGTTCTTTGTCAGAGGCTCCTGTG
>JANXXV010000007.1 GCA_025350445.1 Bryobacteraceae bacterium
TGTGTGGGCCCGGTATCGCGTGCGCATGGAAGAGTTGCGGGAAAGCTGCAAAATCGTCAAACAGGCACTCGCCGGAATGCCCGGCGGCGCATGGCAGGCTGAATCGCCGAAGGTGGTTCTGCCGCCGCGCGAAAAGATGAAGACGCAGATGGAAGCGCTGATCTATCATTTCAAGATCGTCACCGAAGGCTTCCGCGTCCCGGCCGGCGAAGTATTCCAGGTAATTGAATCGCCCCGAGGCGAGATTGGTTACTACGTGGTTAGCGACGGAACCGCTAAGCCCTATCGCGTTCACATGCGCACGCCGAGTTTCGGCAATCTGCAGGTACTCCCCGACATGGTGCAAGGCAGACTGATTGCCGATACCATCGCCGGCCTGGGCAGTATGGACTTTGTGTTAGGAGACACCGACCGGTAATGACATTCTCTCCGGAGCTGGAAGCGAAATTCGCGAAAATGTTGACCATCTATCCGGCTGGCCGTCAGCGTTCGGCGCTTATCCCGATGCTGATGTATGCGCAGGATGAAGTAGGCGCCATCACTCCCGAAGTGATGAATGAGCTGGCATCGCGTCTCGGCATCACGCCGTTGCAGGTGGATGAGGTCATCGGCTACTACTCGATGCTTCACAAGAAGCCGCAGGGTAAGTTCCACGTGCAGGTCTGCACCAACATCAGTTGTCTGCTGGTGGGTGGCGAAGATCTCTATCACCATGCGTCGAAGAAGCTGGGTATCGGCCACAAGCAGACCACTGCCGATGGTGTCTTCTCGCTGGAAGAAGTGGAATGCATGGGCGCGTGTTCCTGGGCGCCGGCCATTCAGATCAACTACGATTTCCACCACAACGTCACACCGGAGAAGCTTGACCAGTTGCTCAACAGCATGGGGAAGGTTCAATAACGATGGTTTACAACGAACCGCATCCATTGGAAGTCAGGGTATTAACAAAGCGTTTTCTTTTGGAGAATTCGGCTTCGATCGACACGTATCTTGCCACCGACGGTTACAAAGCGTTTATGAAAGCGCGGGAGATGACGCCCGAGGCGATCATCGGCGAAGTGAAGCTCTCCAGCCTTCGCGGACGCGGCGGCGCTGGCTTTCCCACCGGGATGAAGTGGAGTTTTGTTCCGAAGAATTCGCCCAAACCAACCTACATTGTGGTGAACGCCGATGAGAGCGAACCCGGCACCTGTAAAGATCGCCTGCTGATTGAAAACGATCCGCACCAGTTGATCGAAGGCATGCTGATTGCGGGCCTCGCCACCAACGCTCACGCCGGCTATATCTATATCCGCGGCGAGTATCGCTACCTGATCGACATCATGGACAAGGCCATCGCCGAGGCGTATGCCAAGGGCTGGCTCGGTAAGAATATCCAGGGCACCGGATTCGATTTCGAGTGCTACACCCACACCGGCGCAGGCGCCTACGAGTGCGGTGAAGAATCGGCGCTGCTGGAATCGCTGGAAGGCAAACGCGGCATCCCCCGCATTCGTCCGCCGTTCCCGGCAGTGGCCGGCGCGTGGCAATCTCCCACGGTCCTGAACAACGTGGAAACCTTCAGCGCGGTTCCGTCCATCATTCGGGATGGCGGTCAGAAATTTGCGGATTACGGCACGCCGAAGAACGGCGGCACGCGGCTGCTGTGCATCTCCGGCCACGTAAACAAACCGGGCGTGTATGAAGTTCCGCTGGGTTTCAACATGCTGCGCGCGATTGACGAATTCGGCGGCGGCATGCGCGGCGGAAAGAAGCTGAAAGCGGTGGTTCCCGGCGGCTCTTCCTGCCCTATGTTGAAGGCGGAAGAGTGCGATCTTCCCATGGACTACGATTCTCTAGCCAAGGCGAAGAGCATGCTGGGCTCCGGCGGCATGGTGATCATGGACGAAGACACCGACATGGTGAAGGTGGCCCTGCGCATCATGAAATTCTACGCGCACGAAAGCTGCGGCTGGTGCATCCCGTGCCGCGAGGGCACAACGTGGCTGAAGAAGCTGCTTACCCGCTTTGACGAAGGCCGCGGACAGTCCACCGATATCGATCTGATCAACGAAGTGGCAAAGAACATGCTGGGCCGCACTTTCTGCCCGCTGGGCGATGCCGCCGCGCTGCCGACAATCTCGATCGTGGAGAAATTCCGCGACGAGTTCGAGGCAAAGCTGGCGGTGCAGTCGGGCTCCTACGATGACGCGAACCGATTTGTGCAGATTGCATAAGACCAGACACAATAGACCAACCCATGGCTGATTTAGTAAATCTTCTAATTGACGGCAAAGCAGTGCAAGCCCCCGCCGGGACGCTTGTGATCGACGCGGCCAAGATGGCCGGCATTGAGATTCCAGCCTTCTGCTATTACGAGGGCTACTC
>JANXXV010000343.1 GCA_025350445.1 Bryobacteraceae bacterium
CCTTTGGTCCAAACAGACTGAAGAGGCTGCCGCGACCCAATCCAAACGCGCGATAGAGCGCCTGGTTGGGATCGCTGATGCGCAACACGTCCTGCAGCCCATAGTGTTGGAAATATTTCGAAGCGTGCCCGGCGCCGCCCATATGAACCAATACCACCCTGGTTCCGCCGGCTTCAATGGAGCGCCGCTGTTCGGCGATATCGGACAGCGCTTCCCGGCAAAACGTGCAGCCGGCATGGCGCAGGAAGACCAGCAAAACCGGCGACGATTTAGATAATTGAGCGATGGTGGAGCCGTTCTCCACTTTCGTTCGAAGAGCAAACTGGAGCACTTCCGGGGCCAGGGTGCGGCGGCTTCCCAGATAGGCGCGATGCGCGGCAGTGAGAATCAGCGCGAACGGAACCCACCAAAGCAGATCGGTGGCAACCATCACCCAACACGCCTTCCAAGGCAATCGGCCGTGATTTGCCGCGTTCAGAAATCCGATCGGCCCGAGAACCTTACCCAGGAGCCCGGCAAATATAATGGGCCAGTGACGGTATGGATCAACGGCTGCCGCGGCGTATGCCACGCCGTAGACGCCGCCGAGCATCCCGATAAACTGCCAGAGTTCGGGGTAGTTTGGGGAGGGGATTCCGGCCCATTGAAAAGGGAGCAGAGGGAAAACTACAACCATAGATCCCCACGCGATATTGTAGGCAGCCGCCGCCCAAAGCAGGTTGCGCATCCAAGTTGAAGGTTTCGCACTTTTCATCGTTACGACTTATTCAGATGCCGCCCGGCGCTGTCCGGCGTAATTTCTTACCTGGAAACGTTTGGGATCTTTAGCGAATCATAGCATTCAAGAAGCGAAAGCGATGGAGATTAATTTCACACCGCGGGGTATTTATTTGCCGCAGATCGACCTCCGGCTGGATCCGCAAGACCGCTGTGTGAACTCTTGGTTTTCTCATGGCCATAGCGATCACGCAAGGGGCCTGCATCGCAACGTGACCGCCACATACGCCAGTCTTCGCATTTACCGCTTCCGCCGGCCGCAGGATGTGGGCACGCCGCGGGAATTGCAACGTTTGGACTACCGGCAATCCATGGATTTTCATGGCGCCAGGCTGACGGCCTACCCTGCAAGCCACATTGTTGGTGCTGCGCAGCTCTTGGTCGAGTGGCGCGGCGAGCGGATCGTCTACACGGGCGATATCAAGCTTCACCCGCAAATCTGCGAATCCAACAAGGAAGTGGCGCCTTGCGATCGCCTGGTTTGCCCGCGTCATCAACCGGTCGCTCGCCTTCGGCCGGCTTCCTCATGGGATACGGTTCGCCGCAACGCCGCCGCGGTCAATTGGGACCCTTGCAGCATGCCGGCGTCAATGAAAGACTGCAAGCCCTGACCGGTGAGTTGAGCCCGGAAGTTCTAGCCTTACCCGGAGACGTAGTCCACGCGCCGAACCCATCGCCCGGCGAACGGATAATGGTGCAACAGACGCTGACGGCACTGGCCGCGCGTGTCGAAATAGTTGCTGTGCCGGGAAACCACGATAGGGCCTTTGCGCGTGACTGCGCGAACCTCGGCATTCATGTAACTGAGAGCTGGTAAGGCGCGGGATTGATCGCGATGCACGGCGATCGGCTGCCCGAAGGCCACTCGCCGGAACGTCTGGTGATTGGCCGCCTTCACCCGGCTTTCGCCGTGCGCGAAGACGCCGGACATACGCGGCGCATTCCGGCTTTCCTTGTGGGAACACGTACATGCGTACTCCCCGCGTTCTCCCCGCTCGCAGTTGGCTTCGATGTGTCGGCGGGCCTGCCGCCCGATATCAAAGCGTTGTTTGGAATCGGAGGCGTTGCCGTGATCGCCGCCACGGGCAAACGGGTGGTGAAGCTGCCCGTGCGTCTCTAAGCGCTTATTTCATGTCGCGTTGCAGTGCCTGTAGAAAGCTGGACAACGTGGCCCGGTCCACGTCATTCGCCTCTCCGAGCACGAAGTATTGCCCCTTATAGAAGGCAAGTCCATCCGATGGCGGCCATCGCTGTAGAACTTCCAGCGCGCCAGCTCCAGTGCCCATGTCGAACACCCGCACCCGGATGCGGCCATTGCCGCGGTATCCGGCGAACAAGGCGCGCTTCAATCCCGCTCCGCGGATCGCATCCGATACGTCTTCATTCGGTATGACGTGCGTATCGTCCAGCGTCCAGGCTCGCTGGACCTGGATCGGCAAAGTCTCTTTCAGCGGATTGCTCTTCACACAGGAAGCGGCGAAAAGCGTGGCGAGGACGAATACGAAGCGGGACATTCCATCCCATTATGATACAACCAAATGGTGCTTCTTACCTTGTACAACGACGTGCCAACGTCCGTTGCCACCGCCGAATCTTTTCACACTCAGGACATCCTGGAGAAGCTCAAAGTACTGGACTCCCGCGCCCGGCGCAAGGGACTGGCCGCACTGAATCCAGCCAGAAACACACTGATTCCTCTGGGGATGGAAATCGACGCTGGCGGCGCGGTAACCAAGAACAGCTACGGCGTATTCAACCTCAGTTGGCAAGCCGGGCAGCATAAGGGTTGGCCGGACGTTGTGGGACAGGAATTGGACCAGATCAAGCACGCCATCCGCGCGGCCCATAGTGTGCCGGTGAAATTCCTGATTTGGGCGGGCATGGGCGGATCCGCCGAAGACAAATCGATGTACAACGCCGTGGGTCTGCTGAAGCGTGGGCCACGCTGTTACGTGCTGGACTCCACCGATCCGTCGAAGCTCAAGGCCATCCTCGAAGACATGGAGAAGCGCTCGGGTAAATCGTTGGCGGAGACATTGAAGGGCACGTTGGTGGTGGGGATGGCCATGGGGATGACGTCCTATGAGCCGGTGGTGAACCTGGAAAAGCTGGCGGCTCTTTACACGAAATGCAAAGTGGCCGGCAGCGCTAATTTTGTCTACATGACCCTGCCGGGTTCGCTGCTGGACCAGTTTGGCAAGACCCAGGGCTATCGCAAGATTGAGTTGCAACTCGAC
Source organism: Bryobacteraceae bacterium (assembly GCA_025350445.1). Next base: position 3,015 of record JANXXV010000343.1, read on the forward strand.
AACGGAAACAGCACCGCCGGACGCCACAGCGGGCCTCTCACCCGAGGCAGCCTCTATCCGCTTGGACTTTCCGGCGTAGACCTGAAGGCGTGGATCGAAGCCGCCGTATTGACTGAGAGCGATATCCAGACGGCTTGGCGGCTCTCGTCGTTCCTGAACGCGCAGGCAGTGGCCGGCAGGAATAAAGTGACGCTGCTGCTGCCGAAGGCATGGGCCGGCGCGGCGCTGTGGACCAAGCAGAATTTTGAAGAGAGCCTGGGAAAGCGCGAAGATTTTGGCTTAAAGATCGTGATCAATGAGCGGCCGAAGCTGGCCAACTACCGTTCACCCAAGGATTGCGGGCAGGACCGCTGTTTCCTGGCAGTGCAGATCAAAGGCACGGTGCACGAAGAAGCCAAGAAAGTGGCCGCGCTGCGCCGGGCGGGCTATCCGGTTGCGGTGCTCACGCTTTCCAAGCCGGAGCTTTCGGCCTATATG
>JANXXV010000008.1 GCA_025350445.1 Bryobacteraceae bacterium
CCGCCGCCGGCCATCCAAATCGTAAAGCACCGTGGATGATGATCTCGCCCATACTCGGTTGCCGTCAGCCTGCCCTGACAATAGACGGTGCGGCCGAACTCGCCGCCCCAAACAACCAGCGTGTCGTCCAGCATGCCCCGCTGTTTCAGATCGGTGATCAGAGCGGCTGATGCCTGGTCGGTCTCCATGCAACGCTTCGGCAGATCCTGCGGCAGCTTGCCATGATGATCCCAATCGCGGTGGAACAGTTGGATGAAGCGGGTACCTCGTTCGGCCAGACGGCGCGCCAATAAGCAATTCGCCGCAAACGTTCCGGGCTTGGCCGCATCCGGTCCGTACAGCTCCAGAACGCTGGGCGGTTCTTTCGAAAGGTCGGTCAACTCCGGCACCGAAGTCTGCATGCGAAACGCCATTTCATACTGTGCAATACGCGTCGCGATTTCCGGATCGCCAAACTCGTCCAGCTTCATGCGGTTCATCTTCCCCAGCGCGTCCAGAAACTGCCGCCGGTCATCGGAGGTGAAGCCCTTCGGGTTCGAAAGAAACAATACCGGATCGCCAACAGAGCGAAACTTCACGCCCTGATACCGGCTGGGTAGAAAACCGCTGCCCCAAAGCCGATCATAAAGTGGTTGCCCGCCGCCGCCCGCGCCCGGAGAGATCATCACCACGAAGCTAGGCAGGTCTTCCGTCACACTGCCGATGCCATACGAAAGCCACGCGCCGATGCTAGGCCGCCCCGCTATTTGCGATCCCGTCTGCAAAAACGTAACCGCGGGATCGTGATTTATCGCTTCCGTGTGCATTGACTTGATGAACGTTAGCTGATCCGCGATCTTTGCGGTGTGCGGCATCAACTCACTGACCCACGCGCCAGACTGGCCGTGCTGCGCGAATGTAAACTTCGACGGCACAATCGGGAAGCTGGATTGCGTGGCGGACATTCCAGTCAGGCGCTGCCCATTACGAATCGACTCAGGCAGGTCCTTTCCCTGGAAATCATTCAACCGCGGCTTGTAGTCGAACAGTTCCATCTGCGAAGGACCGCCCGATTGAAACAGATAAATGACACGCTTGGCCTTAGGAGCAAAGTGCGGTAACCCCGGCAGACCGCCATGAACGCCGGCTCTCAGGTCTTTACCGAATACATTCGCCAACGCGGCCACACCAATGCCGGTAGCGCTGCGTCCAAAGAAATGCCGTCGTGTCATCGCATCCATAATTCACTGTAGGACGGCGGAAGCCCGCGTCCGCTCGGGACGCCCAGGTCCCGCACTACGTTACTCCTTGGTAACCATCTCATCCAGATTCAAAATCAAACTACCGACAGCCGCGAAAGCCGCCAGCTCCTCCGGAGCGATCTTCAAATTCCGAGGCGCATCGCCTTGACTCACAAATTCCAAAGCCGCTTGCCGATCGGCCGCATAGCGTTTCCGGAAGCTCTCTAAAGTCTCGCGCAGCACCGTCGTTTCCGCCGCGTCGGGCGCGCGTGCCAGCGCAATCCGGAACCCGTATCCCAGCGGATCGGCGCCGCCTTCCAACAACATCCGCTCAGCAAACTTCCGCGCAGTCTCAATAAAAATCACATCGTTCATCAGGTTCAACGCCTGCAGCGGCGTATCGGTGCGCGTCTCGCGAACCGTGCAAGTCTCGCGGCTGGGGGAATCGAAGTTCACCATGAACGGCGGCGCAATGGTCCGCTTCCAATAGGTATACAGGCTGCGGCGATACAATCCATCGCCCGTATCCGCTTTGTAACCCGTGCCGCCGGCCAGTTCCTGCCACAGCCCTGCCGGTTGATTCGGCTTCACTGAGGGTCCACCCACCTTGTTCACCAGCAGGCCGGAAACCGCCAGTGCCTGATCGCGAATCATCTCCGGACCCAGCCGCAGCCGCGGTCCGCGCGCCAGTAGACGATTCTCAGGATCGCGCTGCAGCAACTCCGGCGTTGGTTTCGATGCCTGCCGATAGGTGGCGCTCATGACGATGGTTTTCTGCAGCGCCTTCACATTCCATCCGCTCTCGATAAACTCACGCGCCAGCCAGTCCAGCAGTTCAGGATGCGACGGCCGCTCTCCTTGCGATCCAAAATCTTCCACCGTCTTCACCAGCCCGCTGCCAAAATACATCAGCCAGAACCGGTTCACAATTACCCGTGCGGTAAGCGGATTTGCCGGGTCCACCAGCCAGCGCGCCAGCCCCAAACGATTGTCGGGCCACTCCGGCTTCATCGGCGGTAGCACTCCCGGCACGCCAGGAGTCACTTTCTCACCATGGTTGTCGTAAGCCCCGCGCTTCAGCACAAAAGCGTCGCGCGGTGTCGCGCTGTCGGCCATCACCATCACAGTCGGCACAGTTTCGTAGAAGCTGTCCCGTTCCGCGCGAGCTTTCAACAACCGGGCACGGCCCTGGTTCACTTCCTTCGGCGCATACTTTTCCAGAAAGCAAAATGCCAGTTTGTCCGCTTCAGCCTTCGTGCGCGCAGCCGGTGGAATGACGGCGATCTCTCGAATGGATTTCAATACCGGAACCACCGCGGCCTGTTCCGGCGTTAGCGCCAACTTATAAACCCGGACATCTTCAATCAGTCCTTCCCAACGCAATCCGCCGCCGGCGCCGATACGAAAGGGCACCTTCGCACTCAAGGGCCAGATCATCTCATCAAACAGAATCTTCAACTTTTGTTCTTTGCCATCGACGTAGATTCGCACGCCGGATGCTTTGCGTTTTCCGTCGTAGGTCACCAGCACGTGTTGCCGCGCGTGCAGCTTCAACGGCTGCTCGGTCTCCACCCGCATTCCCAAATCCGTCCAGCGGAAAATCACATGCAGCCGCAGCTTCCCGTCAATCAGGTAAAGGCCATGGCCCGTCCCCTCAAAGAAATCGTCGGAATGCGAAAGGATGGCCCCCTTTGGTGATTCGGGCTGAATCCAGGCAGCGAACGTGAAAGGGTCCTGGTAGTTGAAATTCACCTTTTCGCCGTCTGCCTCCACTACACGCTTGCCATCAAAGCGGCTGGCTTCTCCGCCAAGCGGCTGATGTAGCACCAGACCCTCGCTAACATTCCAGTCCGCGGTGTCCTTGCGCCGCTCCCACTTTCGCTGTGCCTTCTCAATTGCCGGCTGCAGCGCGGCGTACTCCCGCTCCCGTGCTGCCACAGCCGCGTCCAACTCGCGCAGCCGCTGTTGCTGATCCGTCGTCGGCGCTTTCATCAACGGATCTTCGTTGCCAAAATTGTAAACGTTGCCCTTCTCCGGCACGCTGTTGAAGAAGGCAAACATGCGGTAGAAATCCTTCTGCAGGATTGGATCGTATTTATGATCGTGGCAGCGCGCGCAGCCCATGGTGAGCCCCAGCCAGACGTTCGCCGTTGTCTCCGCGCGGTCGGCCACATACTCCACGCGGAACTCCTCCGGCACAATGCCGCCTTCGGCGCTGGTCCGGTGATTCCGGTGAAAAGCCGTGGCGATGCGTTGGTCCAAAGTTGCATTCGGCAACAAGTCTCCGGCAATCTGCTCAACAGTGAACTGATCAAACGGCATGTTCTTCTGGAATGCTTCAATCACCCAATCGCGCCAGCGCCACATATCGCGCGGGCCATCGGACTGGTAGCCGTTTGTATCCGCGTACCGGGCCGCTTCCATCCAACGAAAAGCCATGCGCTCGGCATACAGCGGCGACGCAAGCAGACGGTCCACCGCCTTCTCGTAAGCACTCGCCGATTCATCGTGGACGAACGACTCCACATCTTTCGGGGACGGCGGCAAGCCGGTGAGATCCAGCGTCACCCGCCGCAGCAACCTGGCGCGGTCCGCCTCTACCGATGGCTGCATACCCTCCTTCTCCAGCCGCGCCAGAATGAACCGGTCGATGGGATTCCGCGGCCACGAAGCAAGTTTCACCTCCGGCAGCGGCGCACGCACCGGAGCGATCAGCGACCAATGCGCCTGCCACTTGGCGCCCTGCTCAATCCACCGGCGAATGACATCGATATCCGCCTCAGGCAGCTTGTCATGCCCAGCGTAAGCGGGCGGCATTCGCGTAGCTTTATTCTCGGAATTGATCCGCGCATACAGCTTGCTCTTCGCCGGATCGCCCGCCACAATCACGCCGGCCGCACTGCTCTCCATATCGAAACGCAGCTTCGTCTTGCGATTGGCCGGGTCGGGACCGTGGCACGTAAAACATTTATCCGATAAAATAGGCCGCACGTCACGGTTGAATTCCACCTCCGCGGCGGCGCCAACGAAAGGAGAAAGCAGAATGAGGACAATTGCAAGCAGCATTGGACAAAACCATTGTAGGTGGAATAGGCGAAGCTTATTGAAGCTTGGACTTGCGTCTGTGGCCGCGCCGCTGTTTGCCATTGACGAGTCCACAACTTCGAATACGAAGATCTGTCACCGCCTGGTGGCGAAATCCATCACCGACGATGATCTGCTTTTCCTCAAGCAGATTGGTCTGCGCTGGGCCAGGGTGGAATTCGGGCCGGAAGAAGGATCGTTCGATCATCTTCGCGCCACCCAGCAGAGGTACGCCAAGTTCGGAATTCGCATTTATTCAGCGGTTCACTACTCATACCGCTCCACCCGGCTGCAACTCGGCTTGCTCGGGCGCGACGAAGACATCGATCGCTACCGGACATTTTTGCGCGATGCCGGAAAGTTGGAAATCCCCATCGCTTCGTACGATTTCCATCCGGCCAATACATATACGACGAGGACCGTGGAACGCCGCGGCTACATGGCCCGCGAGTTCGACCTCGCCGACTTCCGCGCAAGAGTCGAAAAGCCGGCCTTCGATCGTGAGTATTCGGTCGACGATATCTGGGCCAACTATACCTACTTCATGAAGGCCGTTTTGCCCGTGGCCGAAGAGGCGAAAGTGAAGATGGCGCTCCATCCCGACGATCCGCCAGTAGCGAAAATGAACGGCGTCGCCAAGATTTTCACTCACTACGATGGCTACCACCGCGCCGAACAAATATCGGGCGGCAGCAAATATTGGGGACTCACGTTTTGCGTAGGCACCTGGTCTGAGGGGGGCGACAAGATGGGCAAGAACGTATTCGAAATGATTCGCGATTTCGGCGGCCGCGGCAAACTGCTGGAAGTCCATTTTCGCAATGTCACCGGTCCCATGCCGCACTTCGTCGAGACTTTCCCGGACGACGGCTACATGGATATGTTTCAGGTCATGAAGGCGCTGCGACAGGTTCATTTCGAAGGGGCCGCCGAACCGGATCACGTCCCGCAATTAGTGGGGGACAGCGGGCTGCACCGCGCCGGCACCGCCTACATCATCTCCTACATGCGTGCGCTGTTGCGCCGCGCCAACGAAGAAGTCGGCTGATCACTCACCGGAATCGCCCCTTCCATTCCCCACCGGTGCCCTTCCAGTGCCGCAGCGCGGAATCGAAAGTAGCGGCCATATAGAAGATCGCGATCAACGGCAGGGCCGCGGCCCATAGTGGGGATCGACGATAGAATCGCAGTATCGGCAAATAGCTGATGACCATCAAGGCGCACGCAACGGCTCCAGGAATGTTGCCCGCGAACAACAATATCGGCGGTAGGATGTATGTTGCGATCAGCCCCAACACCGTACCTGCCAGCAGCCATACTGAGTAGTTCAATTGTGTGAATGCAGTTCGTGAGATCATGCGGCGGATCTCGCCGAACGTATTGTATTCGCGGATGCTGACGGAGGCGGACGTGACGCCCAGCCAAATCTTGCCGCCGCTCCGTTTCACCCGCGCGGCCAGCGCGCAGTCGTCGATCAGTTCGCCTTTGATAGATTCGATGCCGCCGATGCGCTTCAACGCGGAGTTGCGAATCAGGATACATCCACCTGCCGCTCCCGCCGTCTTCGCCCGCGCGTCTTCAATCCATCGTGGAGGATAGAGCTCGAAGAAGAAGTAGACGAACGCCGGAATCAGCGCTCTTTCAGCGAAGCTCTCGCAGCGCAACTTCACCATGTACGACGCCGCATCAAGATTCCCAAACTCCGCGCGCGCCACCAAGCCAGT
>JANXXV010000009.1 GCA_025350445.1 Bryobacteraceae bacterium
AAGATGAGGAACGGCACGCGGTAGGTTCCGCTTGGGCCGGTTGTTACTACTTTGGAAATGTTCGTGCCGGTATTGATCACCGTTACGTTTACGCCGGGCATCACCGATCCGCTGACGTCGCGGACTTCCCCGCTGATGGAACCGGTGATTTCCTGAGAGTGCAGAGACTGTACCGTTAACAGCGCACAGGCTATGAAAAGCGAATACCAAAGCTTCATGCTTTCTCCTTTTTAGTTTGCCGCCGGACAAGGGAGTGCAAGTGGTATCGGTCATTATACCGCCGCGGGCGGGCATTGCGGCGGGTTGGAATTTGTTTGGGCATGATGCGTGAGTGAGTTGCGTTCAGCGGTTCGGTTTGCGAAGCGCAGCCAATCCCGACATCGGATAGTTGGGGATTGGGTTGCTCCGAGAAAAACATTTGGCCACGATGAATGGGATAAATCGGATAAGACCTATTTTGGCAAGCCAGTGAGTTCTTCTCCGGCCTCGCGGGAGAGCTACAGCCCATGCGCGTTTTGTTTGTGCGATTCGCGGGGTTGGTTACTTCGTTTGCCATAGGGGAGGACGCATAGCGCTTGGCTATGGTGTCTTCAAGCGGCGGGTTGTGTCGAAGTCGCGACCTTCGTTCGACATGCAGGTGGAGATTCCTTCGCCGTTGTCGATCGATTGTTTTGGAACTATGCCGAGACCGTTCTCGAATGTTGCGGTTTCTACCCGGCGGCAGCGGAGGAGACGCCAGTAGTTCTGCGCTATCTGGTCCGCGATGCGGTGCTCTTGCGGAGTGTGCGGGCGGTACTCCATGACGATGCCGGCACGGAGTTTCTGGTACTCCGCTTCTTCCTGGTGCTCTATGACTATGTGTTTCGCAGTTAGCCCGTGCTTGCTGGCGCTTTGCGGCCCTCTGGGAAGGCTCGCGATGCGGCGGTTGGCCGCCAGTTGTCTGGCAGTTGCCATTTCGTTCCTCTCCTTCGGCTACTGGCGGGTGTGGACTGCCCTTGCGATTTCGAGTTTTGCATGAGGGCGAAGTGGGTGTGTTGGATGGTTGGCTGTACGTTGCTGACTGCAATTAGAAGAAAGTTGAAAATCGTTGGGAACGAAAAACGGCTGGTGTTGAGAGCTTCGTGGCGGGAGGATCTCTTCCTCGGCACTGGGCCACGACGGTTGCAAGCGGCCACTACTCCCGACTATAACCGCAGACCACAGATGCTGTTCGCCACAAAACGGCCGAGTGGATTGACGCAGCCAAGGGCGGTTCCCAGGATCTATCTTCAGACGGCGATTCGTCTTGCGGTATACTGCCGCTGCGGCATTTTAATGAGGCATTTGATCTTTGCTCTGTGCGTTGTGTTTGCGTCTAACAGGCTGTTCGCCCAGAAGCCTGGCTGGCAGCCATCGCCGGGCCACGCGCAAGTGCCGATATGGCCAGGCACTGCCCCTGACGCGCGGTTTGGCCCGCCGCCCAACACCGAAACGACGCCGGAACCGGGAGAGGTGGACAACGTCTCACGACCCACGATGACGGTCTATTCGCCAAAGGGTAAAAATACGGGTGCCGCGGTAGTCGTCTTTCCCGGCGGGGGTTATTACGTCCTGGCAATCGATCTCGAAGGCACGGAGGTCTGTGACTGGCTGACCTCAAAAGGGATCACGTGTGTGCTGTTGAAGTACCGCGTTCCGAACTCGGGCATGCACGGGGATGGGCGACGTCAGATAAAGCCGAAAGCCCCAATGGCGCTGGAAGATGCGCAGAGGACAATGGGGCTGGTCCGCTTTCGGGCCGCGGAGTACCGTATCGATCCGCACAAGATCGGCGTGCTTGGATTCTCAGCAGGCGGCCACCTGGTGGCGGATATCAGCACGCACTTCGACAAACGTTTGTATCCCGCCGTAGATACGGCCGACAAAGTAAGCTGCCGCCCCGATTTCGCAGTGGCGCTTTATCCGGGACATCTCTGGATTTCCAAAGCGCGCTTTGAGTTGAATCCAGATGTTCCTGTCACCGGCCAGACGCCTCCCACCTTTTTGCTGCAGGCCGAGAATGACCCCGTGGACAGTGTCAACAACTCGCTGGTTTACTACATTGCGCTGAAGAACGCCGGGGTTCCAGTAGAAATGCATTTATACGCGGAAGGCAAGCATGCCTTTGGGCTGCGTCCCTCGAAGTTTCCGATAACGCGATGGCCTGAGCTGGTGGAGACGTGGCTGGGTACAATCGGGATGATTTCGAAGTAGGTGCTCCGGGATCGCTTACTACAAACGGGACTTGGCGCTCTCGCAGTGGCCCTTCCTCCCGGAAGTGCACGTTTCTTGCGCTCTACGTTGCGGTTCCAGCGACGGGACGAACGGCCGCTTCATCAAAGCGCTTCGGATGACGTGACAAACCCCACCATGAAGAACTTCGACCCAAGATTCCGGCTCGACAACTTCAGTACCGATAAGCTAGCCAGCATCCGCTCAACTTTCGGCTTGCCGGTCATCCGCCGGTAGCCGGATCCCGACATTTCTTCGGCAGAGATCCGGCGAAGACTTCGCGGTATCAGCTCTCAGAACGCGATGTTCAGGCCAACGCTTTTCCGTACAGCGCTAGCAAGCGGCTCCATGCCTTCTCGGCCAGAGGCTCGTTGTAGACCCGCGAATCGGGAGGGCACCAGCCATGCGCTGAGCCAGTGTATACTTCGATCTCCGCGGGCAGGTTCGCCGTGGCAAACGTCTCTTTCAGTGCGGTCTTGTCGTTGGGTGACCGCTTGTCGTCATTTTCCGCGATTGCGATGAGGAACTGCGCCTTGGTCTTCGCAGCCTGAAGGTGCGGACTGTTTGGCGCATCGGTCACGAGTCCGCCACCATGGAATGAGGCGACTGCTCCGATACGATCGGGCACGGCGGCCGCCGTCCGAAACGCGATCGGACCACCCATGCAATAGCCCTGTGTGCCAATCTTCCGGTTCCCGGCAACCGGCGTTTGCCCGTCCAGCCACCCGATGAAGGCTTTTGCGTCCGTCATGTGCGTCGTCTCGTTCAGAGCTCGCGCGAGCGGCATCAACTCCTGGATTGGAGTTGCGCTGCCGGCTTCCGCAGTAGGGGCTTTCTTGACGCGGTAGAAAGGATTCACCACGAGCACCGAATACCCCGATTCGGCGAGCCGTTTGCCCATCTGACGGAACGATGGCCGCAGCCCGAAGATGTCTGGCCACACTAGAACTCCCGGAGCTCTGCCGCTAGCCGGATGCACAAAGTAACAGTCCGCGGCGCCGTCCGGCGTCGTTATGTTTACGTCGGTTTCGGTGACGGTAGCCGCGTTGGCGGCTTTCGGCAGCATCATCGCGACGCCTGCTCCCAACATTACACCGAATTGCTTTCGTGTCACCAAACCGAGAGACTCGAACTCTTGCCGGTCCTCTTCGAAATGATCCTGATCACACATACTCCCTCCTCATTGCCGTCCAGTTGCGTGGTAAAACCGCACGCGGGCTATTATACCCACGCGTTCTGGTTCCGTGGGATTTGAGGATTGAACTGAAGCTACCTCATTCCAGACAAATCATCGGCCAGGTTGAACGGTTTAGTCCTTGCAAGCCGGCTTTTCGCGCATCATCCGTCCAACCGCCACTTGGCCGCGTAATCCCAGGTCCCGATCAAAAACGCCCCGGCAGGAACAATGACCGCCCGCCCGAACTTTATCCGCCGGAGCGCTTCCGATAAGGATCCAGTGTCCTGTCCCCCGTAAGAGTTGACGACGGGCGCAAGAGCGCTCGCCGAGGGGCGAGCGTGCAGACAAGGCATAGGCGTTAAGATAAGCCAAACTGCGGACTTCGCAGCACTACTCCCTCACGGTCGCGGCTCGGTTAACCCATTGATCCGGCTGAGCCGCGCGCGTGAGCAAGCGGTAGATGATCAACCGAATCCGGAACATTTTCAAGAACAAACGTTCTTATCTTAACTCCTATGCGCAGACAAGGTGTCTGCCCCACCTTGCGCCCAGTAGCATGTTTTAAAGAATTAGCGGGACGGCACACTAGGAGTCTGTCGGAGATAGAATTTCTCGAACGTAGAATCAATAACTTACGAACATTGCATGGTCTGTAAGTGATTGATTCTTGGTCGAAAACAGCTTCATTCCGACAGACTCCTAGCGTTAGACGACCATCGGCGCCGCATTTGAACTATCCGGCCGCTCCGCTTCCACAACAGGCCACCCGACTTTTCGGGTTGCCGTCCAATACCCTGAAAATGCCGGACGAAGGCGAGTGATCGGATAACCGCGATCAATGTATAATCGCGTGATCGGCTTGGATAGCAAACGGGATTGAAAATTCCGATCTGGCGATCTTGAGAAGGAAGGTGCCTATGACGAGTGAACTGACCCGACGTGCGATGCTTGCCGGCAGTGTGGGTTTTGCCGGCGCCGCGGGACTGTCCGGTGCGCCCGCCAACCCCACCGTCAGACCGAAGTACTACCACATGAGCCAATCGTCCATTAACTATCAGGCGGAGTTTAAGTCCGGCAAGATGGACATTTTCAGCTTTATGGAGACCTGCCGGGCTCTGGACCTGGATGGGCTGGATATCCACGTGGGCCAGCTCAAAAGCCAGGTTGACCGGGCATACCTGAAAGAGGTGCGCCGGGGGTGCCTGAACCGGGGGATGCCGATAGCATCGATTTGCGTGAGTACGGAGTTCGGGCGGGCGGCCGAAGCCGTCCCCAAAGAACTGGAGAAAGCGCGGATCGCCATGGAGGCGGGAATGTTTCTGGGCGCTCCGATCCTGCGCACGTTTGTCGGCTCTCCGCCTTCGCCGGACAAGCGGGACGAGGCGTTTCGCCGCGGAGTCGATGCCCTACGGAAAACCGCCGAGATCGGGGCCGAGTTAGGCATGCCGGTGTCGCTGCAGAACCACAGCGGTCTGACGAGCACGGGAGAGGACATGCTCCGTTTCCACCGCGAAGTGAACCATCCCAACTTCACCCTGCTTCTGGATATCGGACATTTCGCCGGCAGGGACGGGCCGAATGGCCCGAAGATCCCCGGAACTACCTATGAAGATTACTATCACAGCATCGAACAGGTGGCTCCACTGACCCAGTTCGTGCGTGCCAAAGTTTACGATCTGGACCAGAACGGCCGCGAGAAGTGGATTGACTACGACCGTGTTTTTAATATCCTCCGCAAAGTACACTTCAACGGGTTCATCAGCATGATTTATGAAGGTAAAGAAGATAAATTCACGGTGATCCCGAATGCCATCCGGTTCCTGCGGTCGTTCGTCATGAGTTGAAACAGTATGGGGCGGGCGCCGCGCGGGGAAGTATCCGCTGGTCAACTTGGCCGTAACGTTGGCGTTCCGCTGATCGGCGTGATCTCCCGGCATCAGCACAAGGGAGCCATGGACGTGTTTCGCCCCGTGCGATAACCTTCGGGCGCCGTACACCCGCGCATCCCCGGTTTTCGTAAATCCGAGTTAGGATAGTCCCATGCCATTGCTTCTCTGTTTGACAGTCATTCTTTCCATCACCTTCCTGCTCTCCGCGCAAGGCCCGCCCGCCGGTGGCGCCGCACCTGCGCCCCCGGTCATGACTTTGGTAATTCCGGGATTCCCCGACGGCAGCCAGATTCCCGTTAAGTTCAGTCAGGCCGCTCCGGGTGTTGCCGCCGGCGAGGGGATGTCACCGGCGATGAACTGGGCCAACGTGCCCGCCGGCGCGCAGAGTTTGTTCCTCCACATGCACGACCTGGATCTGGCCCGCAACAAGACTACAGACGATCAGGCGCACTGGGTCGTTTGGAACATTCCGGCGACCGCGACCGGCTTTCCCGAGGGCGTACCCAAAGGATCGCAATTGCCCGACGGCAGCTATCAGATCAGCGCTACAGGACCCATGTATCGCGGTCCGGGAGCCGCCGCGAGCGGTCCGCTTCACCACTACGTGTTTGAGCTGTATGCGCTTGACACCAAACTCGATGTGAAACCATCGGCCGATGCTTTCGAGACGCGTGCCAACGTGATGAAAGCGATTCAGGGTCACATTGTTGGGAAAGCGGTCTACGGGGGCCTGTTCCGGCGGCCGAAGTAATCACCAGGAAAGCGAAACACCCTTCGCTATCACCGTGACGCTGCGCTTCGCCACGTGGCTGCTCTTTGTGCTGACAATGCGCATTCATCATCGCGCCATGATTCGAGCCGATTCCCAAAATACCCGTTGTTCCGGTCTACTTCGACGTAGAGTCGCCGTTCCGCTGATTGGCGTGATCCGGGGTTCCGGGCGTCTGCACAAGAGTGCAGGGGCGTTTTACGTCCAGCTGGCGCCGCGGCAAAACCATTACTAATTGCATCGCTGCAGATCGCGGCCTCTCGCCCGATTTTCATTGCGCTCTCGAACCGGCGAAAATAAAGCATGGCTCAAATTGTCAATTCCCGGTGCGTCCTGGCCGTCCGTGATCTTGAGGTGTCGACTCGTTACTACATGGACGTTCTCGGATTCCGAAAGGACCCGATCAACGCCGAGGGTTGGAGCTTCCTGACGCGTGATACTTTCCGGGTGATGCTCGGTGAGTGCGTGGATGAGCGACCGGCTGGCGAACTGGGAAATCACTCCTACTTTGCGTACTGGAATGTTGAGGGCGTGGATGACCTTTACCGGGAGTTTGTGGCGAAAGGGGCGCTCACTTCATCGAAGCCAACGAACAAACCATGGGGCCTGAGAGAGTTCGGTCTGAGTACACCGGACGGACACAGAATTGTGTGTGGTGAGGCGATCTGAGCGTATCTTGACGGTTTGCCGGCTAGCCGCGGAAGTGACCGCACGGATCCCGACATGCCGGCTTTTCCCCATCATCCGGCCAACCGCCACTTGGCCAAGTAATGCCCTGCCCGTAGACTAATCGGGCAACCCAAACGCCACCAAATTCGACCCCGCGGCGATTGCTACGTAATCCTTGCCGTTGAAACCATAGGCAATAGGGGAGGCGCTGATTTGCTGGCCGGTATTGAAATGCCACAACGGTTTTCCCGTGCGCGCATCGAGGGCCGCAAACTCGCCTTGATCGTCTCCGGCGAATAGGAGTCCGCCGGCAGTCGACAGCAGACCGGCGCCGTAGCGTTTGGCGCCAAGCTGCGGATAGTCCCACACCAGTTTGCCCGTCGCCACTTCCAGTGCGCGGACGTGCATTTGCCAGGGCTCCTCGGGGCTCTCGATGTAACCGGTGGCCATGAACCCGAAGCCGCCGGGCCTGAAAGTATCCATGGATTTTGTGTTGATCCCGCAGCCCTCCTGCGCAACTACGTAGAACAGCCGCGTCTCCGGGCTATAAGCAGGAGACATCCAGTTGGTTGCGCCCGCGGTGGCTGGGCAGGTCTTGGTTCCCTGCAGCGTGGGTACGATACCGGGCACGCGGATTGGCCGGCCTTGGGGCGTGAGTCCGCTGGCCCAGTTCAGCAATTTGACGAAGGGCGTTCCGCTGATGAACTGCCCGGTTACGCGATCCAGCACGTAGTAGAATCCGTTGCGGTTGGCTTGCACCAGCAGTTTCCGCACCCGTCCTTCGACGGGCGCATCCACTAAGACGGGAATTTCTACAGCGTCCCAGTCATGCACGTCGTGAGGCGTGAATTGGAAATACCATTTCATTTTGCCGGTATCCGGATCCAGCGCAATCATGGATTCGGTATATAAGTTGTCGCCCTTGCGTTGGTCTCCATTAAAATCGGGTGCGGGATTTCCGGTGCCCCAGTAGATGAGATTGAGTTCGGGATCGTAACTGCCGGTAAGCCAGGTATCGCCGCCGCCGGTCTTCCAGGAATCGCCGGCCCACGAATCGGAGCCGGTTTCGCCGGGCTTGGGGATCACGCTCCAGCGCCAGAGCCGCTCGCCGGTGGCGGCGTCGTATGCGTCCAGCCAGCCGTTCAAGCCATGATCGCCGGGAGCGATGCCGACGATCACTTTATCTTTTAGCGCGAGTGGAGCGACGGGACACCAGTAGCCATCACGCGCCTCCGCCAGCTTGATTTTCCAGAGCAGGTTTCCGGACCGGGAATCCAGCGCTACCAACTCGGCGTTTGGCGTGCCTAGGTAGACGCGGTTCCCGTATACGGACACGCCGCGGTTGGGCCCCCGTTCGATGGCAGGCTCGTGATGATATTCCCAAATCAACCGCCCCGACTGCGCATCAATCGCGTACACTTCATTCGGCTGCGAGATATACATGATGCCGTCCACAACCAACGGAACCGTTTCCAGCCGGGTTGCGCCGGGGACGTGATAGATCCATTTGGGCACGATTGATTTCACGTTGCCGGTGTCGATCTGTTTTAACGCAGAGTGGCGTTGTGAGTCATAGGTGCCCGAGTACATCAACCAGTTCGATGGATTGGGCTTAACCAGGTCTTTGTAAGTAACCTGGGCCGCGGCAACACTCACGGCCGCCATGCAAACGATTGCGATTTTCATTGTCGAACCCTGCGGCTGAGGAACGCGAGCAGATCCTGCAAGTCCGCGGCGCTCAAACTCTTTCCGTAATTAGAAGGCATGAGAGATTCCTTCGGATACTCGATTCTTTCCAATTCTGTTCTGATTAGAAGGTGAATGCGATAACTGCGATCCATCACCTGCAGGGAGAAGTTGTCTTCGTTTCTAACCACGCCATCGATCTTGCCGCCCGACTTCGTGGTTAGCCGTACCGGCTGATAGCCACGCGGAATTACCGGCCTGGCGGTTGTAAGAGCTTCCCGCAGATAGCGCGCGCTGCGCTCCGCGCCGATGTTTGACAGATCTGGTCCAAGCAATCCGCC
>JANXXV010000020.1 GCA_025350445.1 Bryobacteraceae bacterium
CCTCAACCTTTTTGAGAAAACCCCCATTCTACGGGCCTGCCAAGAGATGATCTCCCAACAAAAATCCATCCCAATTTATAAACAGATGAATCTGTTGGACTTATAGCCGGACGCTAGTGGGTGTGCATCTGCCAGTAAGCCATCCAGTCCACTGCAATAGAGTCGAGAGATGAAATCTGGGCGAAATTAAAGTGGTCGGCCTTATTGAGCATGAAATGCTCTTCTAAAGAAAGGGGGCTGGTAAATTCCACCTGCGAAAACTTGTCCATAAACGTACTTTGAATCCCGCGGCTTATTGTAGTAGCCTCGTATTTCGAAGTTATAGACGAAACAACGCACGTGTCTGGCAGATCTATTGCTAACAGTTGCGTAGTACCAGAAAAGCAGCTTAAATCAATCACGGCGAGTCGGACCTTTCCGCCCGTTCGTTTCAGCATGGGCTCAAAAACTTCCTCCAGGAAATCCAGATCCAAACGCTTATTGTTTTCGATGAATAGGTCGTGAGTTCGTTGCTCTTGAGGTCGTCTACTAAACCCGTGTCCCATAATGTATATCAGAACCTGGTCCCCTGACTTGGCATGTGCGGCTATCGCTCTTAATTGCGTCGAGATATTTTCCAAAGTGGCCGGCAAAGATCCTGGTATATCCGCCTCGCCTCGACCAAAAAGCATTGTCGATTTCCACCTTTGGCTTAGTCCTTGCTGGAAGAGCTGAAAGTCTCTTTTCATAATACCCTCCCGGTCCTCTCCAGATCCACCGAACATCAGCAGATGATTCTCAGCGTGTGCTGATGAAGAGAGGGCGGAGGCCAAGAACAACAAGAGCCAAGAGTGTCTACTAGTAATCCGTGATTTTGATTGGTCGTTTGACATAAAGGATCCGTGCCGAAGGGCGGTTCGAGGCAGCTTTCCAGAGTACGGATAGGGTATATCAAGGTTGTGCCCCGGAATTGGGGAAGATGTTCGGCCCACGAGCCCCGGAGGCACCTCGGCGCATCGCAGCGGGCGAGTTTACGATGCTCCTAGCCCGATCTCAGGGAGAAACGTGCGAGGCAGAGTTGGTAATTGCCGATGGGCCAACGCGCAAGAGTGAACATCACAATTTGACTGGTACCCGCTTGACCATTGGCCGCGAGACCGAAAACGACTTGGTATTAAGCGACGCATCCGTCTCCCGATTCCATGCCGAAATCCTGCGGGATCGAGCGGGATTCTGGATCGAAGATAAGGGCTCTGCCGACGGTACCAAGCGCAACGGTCTCCCCGTGAAGGGTCAAGAAGCTTTGGTCGGCGGCGACCAAATCAATATCGGGAAATATTCCATACGATTCGACCTGCGCGATGAGAATTCGACCGCACCGACACAAACCAAGATGGTCAGGCCTGCAGTGACAGCCGCGGCGTCGGCGACAGGGGATTTTGATTTACGAACAGACTTAGGATCAAAAAGGGGCAATACCTGACAAACCCAATACGGATGGCGACATGAGGCTGAAATCGCTCTAGAGTGGCAGGCCCCATCTACACCAAATCGTCAGCCATAGATTGAATGAAACTCCAAACCTGTTCCAGATCCCGCTCAGTCGTCTTAATATTTCCAATCGCCAGCCGTAGCACGAACTTACCGTTTAACACCGTGTGAGACAGAAACGCGATCCCACTCGCATTGATGCGGTCCAGCAGCGTGCGGTTCTGTTCATCGGTGCCCTTGTATCGGAAGCAAATCAATGACAGTGGCACCGGCGCGGAGAGTTCGAACCGTTCGTCACTGCGGATGTCCTCGGCAAGCTCGTGCGCCCACGCGATGTGAGCACGGATGAGATCGGCTATTCGCTCGTGGCCGAAATATCGCATCACGAACCACAACTTTAAGGCGCGGAAACGGCGGCCGAGCGGCACCCCGTAATCCATGTAATTCACCGCGCCGGTGTCTTCGGCGGTGCGCAGATATTCTGGAACAAGCGAGAAGGCCCGCCGCAGAATGTCCGGGCGGCGAGTGTAAAAGGCGCTGAGGTCGATCGGTGTGAACAACCACTTGTGCGGGTTGATCACCATGGAGTGCGCGCGGCTGGTCCCGTCAAGGATGTGCCGCAGTTCGGGCGCCACCGCTGCCGCGCCGCCGTAGGACGCGTCCACGTGCAGCCACGCATGGTAGCGCTCGGCGATATCCGCGATGGCCGGGATGGGATCGATGCTGGAAGTGGACGTGGTGCCCGCGGTCGGCACGATGCAGCAAGGCTTGCGGCCCGCTGAGATGTCCTGTTCAATGGCTTGCGCGAGCGCAGCGGGAATCATGCGGAAATCGGCGTCCACGGCAATCTTGCGTACGTTGTCCCGGCCGATGCCGAGCGCGATGGCGCCTTTCTCCACCGAAGAGTGCGCTTGTTCGGATGTGTAGACGGTGAGGTTCGGAAGGCTACCTCGGGTGCGGGCTTCCGGGTCGATGAATTCGCGCGCCGCCGCAATGGCGTGCATGGTGGAAATGGATGCCGTGTCGTAGATGATGCCGAAGAACTCCGGCGGCAAACCAAGCCATTCGCGGAGCCAGCCGAGCGTTACCTGTTCCAACTCGGTGGCCGCCGGGCACGATTTCCAGAGCATGCCGTTTACGTTCAATGCCGCGGTCAGCATTTCAGCCAGGATGCCTGGCGCCGAGGCGGA
This sequence comes from Bryobacteraceae bacterium, assembly GCA_025350445.1. The sequence goes on from JANXXV010000020.1 coordinate 2,661, forward strand.
AACCGAGAAGTAGGCGTGAAATCGCGGGTGGTTCCAATGCGTGACACCCGGGATAACCAGGCTGCGGAAATCGGCCAGGATATCGTCGATGGACTCGCCTTGTTCCGGCGCGGAAGTGGGGAGTAGTTGCGTCAACTCTCCGGGCTGAACATGCGAAACGACAGGGTAGTCGCGAATGCCGGCCAGATAGTCGGCGATCCAGTCGACCACTTCGTGGCCGGCGCGGCGAAACTCGTCTGCGGGCATATCGGGCATGCTTTCAAGGTAACGTATCGGGGAACGCAACCGCGCCGGTTTCCCGCATCTTCGACGCTGCTTCCGGCGGAAGCTTCCAATCGCGATCGAAAGAGCCTTCGGCGATTACGTTATCGAGGCCGCCTTTGAAAAGGATGAAATCCGGGAAGGTTTCGAGCGCGCGATAGGGAAACGGGTTTTGCGCGAGGCCGGTGCGATTGGACTGATCGGCGCGAGTCCACCACGGAAGGCCGGAGGCGATGATGGCGTAGCTCTGCCCCCCGAGCGGCGTTATGAACACAAGGCCGTAATCGGCTGCACCTGAATTCAGTTGGATGGGCAATCGCGCGGCGATTCCGGCGATGGCGGAGTTGGTGTCTTTGTTGCCGAACAGGATCAGATTCGCCGATTTCGTTTCGTGGTCAGTCACCTCCCCATCTGGAATCACACGATTGGTGAGCATCAGGCGGGCGCGCGGAGTGGACCATTCGGCGGCCAGATTCGCCTGGTTTCGGCGCCGGATCAAATCGTCTACCGATGGGGAACCGCCGGTGCCGTAAACGTAAATCTGGCGGGAAGCGACAGCGCGGCCGATAGGTCCTTCCTGGCCTTCCCGCTTTTGCCGGGGCGATGGAAGAGAGCGTTTCGCCACCCAACCCTTCGGCTCCCGGGTGAATGAGATGGAATCCTGCGGCTTGAGCTTGAATGGGGCCCCATCCACGGTCAGATTGAGAAGCTGGACCTTGGTCAGCATCGGGTGGTCTTTCAGGTTCAGCGTGAAGGAGATGAGTGAATTCGTTTTGATCCTTAAATTATTCCTGGCCTCGAAGCGGACGTCTATGGCGGCAAGCGTACCGGGGGTTATCTGGTCGAGCTGGACCCAGTAGGCCGTGCCGTGCTGATAATCGCGGGTAGAAAAGCGGACGCGGTCCGGTAGCGGATTCCGGCGGTACTGATCGAATGCGGAAAAGATCGCCGCGGCCTTGTAGGCGAAGTCCCCGGCGTTGTGGCGGACGCCTGCGTACTCCACGTATTCCACCTTCACGCCGGCGCCGCGGAACTGCTGGTGCCAGCGCCGCGTCTGCTCTGCCTTGACGAGGGGGTCAATCTCGCCCTGAAAGAGTTTCAGTGGAAGATTGAGGGCGTTGCCGGCGAGTTCTTCGCTGCCGGGCGGCGCCGCCGGGCAAACGGCGGCGATGGCCGCCCAGAGGTCCGGACGCGACAGGCCGAGCCATAGGGTTCCTCCCCCGCCCATGCCGATGCCCGTAAGAAAAATGCGATCGTCGTCGATGGGGAAGCGGCGTTTCACATCGGCAAGAACGTCGTATACGTCCCTCTCGCCTAACCCTTGATAGCCGAGCGTTCCTCTGGCCAGCGGGGAGGCCACGATATAGTTCACGTCGCGAAAGGCGGGGAAGAAGCGGTTGGCATCCGCATCGGTTTCACCAGGACGATTCGGCCATCCGAATACGCGGCGCAGCGCGAGACGATGGTTCGAGGAGACGTCGTGCAACATGATTACCAGCGGATACTTTCGCGAGGGATCGAAGTTCTTCGGAACGTACAGACCGTAGGGCTGATCGGTGTCGTCCACTTCCGAAGCGAACGTCACCGCTTGCGGACCCGTGGCGTAGGACTGGGCCGGGAGAGATTGCGCGGCGGAAATGGCAAGCAGAATCGCGCTTAGGGATCTACACACTCTTTCTGCACCACCGGAAGCCATGCCTTAAACCACGCACGAAACTCCTCCCGCTTCGCTTCCTGCGCGGGCGTGAAAGGTACGGCGTGCCCGGCGCACTTGATTCCGCGCAGGACTGCGGCTTCCTTCACTCCTACGGGAGTGGGAAAGCAGCCGAGCCAGCCGATGAACTCATGCAAGCGGGCGTCGAGCAGCGCGGTTCTTTCGGCGTTGCCCGCAACCGCGGCCCGGTTTAGGGCCACCAGTAACTCAGGCAGGGCCGAGGCGATGCCTGAGATTCCGCCGGAAGCCCCTTCAGCGCGGGCTTTGGCGAAAATGCTGTCATGACCGGCAAGCAGTGCGAATGGCGCTTCGTCGCAGAGGCGCTTCAGGCCGGCAAACGTCTCCCAATCGCCGCTGGAATCTTTCACACCCGCGAACGTTCCGTCTTTCAGCAACTGCGCGGCGACGTCCAGCGAGATTCCATTATTGAAGACCGGGATGTGATAGAGAAGCGTGGGTTCGTTCCCGCGCGCGGCAGCCGCGAACTTGCGGTAAAAGGTGAGAATTTCATCCGGGGTGTAGCGGAAGTAATATGGGGGCATCAGGAGCAAACCCGCCGCTCCGGCATCGGAGGCGGCGTTGGCAAGCTCGATTGCACCGTCCAGAGTGGAATGTGAAACGTTGATCCAGATGGGGACGCGGCTGCGCTTCACCGCCAGGCTGACAAGTCGGATTCGCTCCTCAATGCCAAAGTGTAGAAATTCGCCGGTGGTGCCCATGAAAACGATGCCGTCCACTTTGTGGGAGCAGAGAAAGTCGATCAGTTCCCAGGTTGCGCCGAGGTCGATTTCCTGCAGGCCGCGGCGGCGGGGAGTGACTGCGGCAACGTAAAGTCCACTAGGTGAACCCGCTTGTTTTGATGTTCTGGTAGACAATTACACTCCGAGGTTATCCGAATACTATATCCCGAAGATGGGTGGTCCCGAAATCTCCCCCGGGACGCCAGGCCTATTGAACGGTGTTCGAGATCTGACGGACGATGCGGTTCGTCACTCTCGACACCAGGCGTCTGGGATCGAGCAGATGTTGTGGGCGGAACGAACGCTGAGAC
>JANXXV010000037.1 GCA_025350445.1 Bryobacteraceae bacterium
AGGTGGAAGCCGGAGCCACCGTGGACAAGATGCTGGCGGTGCGGTTTACGGGCACGGACGCCAACATTCAAAGTCGAAAGGCCATTCATATTTCGATCCACGACGTGGATGGCGCGGTTTCTGAGATTGTCGAACTGCGGCCCTGATAAACTTCAAGTAACTCCTATGCGCTGGAACCTCGTTCGTTTCTCTTGTCTTCTGTGTTACGCCGCAGGCCTTTTTGCACAAGGCCCGTTCTTCTTGAAGAGCGGCGACACGGTGGTCTTCTACGGCGACAGCATTACCGATCAGCGGCTGTACACTACGTTCGCGGAAACGTACTCGATTACGCGCTTTCCAAATCTGGATCTCAAATTCGTGCACTCCGGCTGGGGAGGCGATCGTGTCTCCGGCGGCGGCGGGGGCCCCATCGAGGTACGGCTGACACGCGATGTCTATCCCTACAAGCCGACGGTAATGACAATCATGCTGGGTATGAACGACGGCCGCTATCGAACTTTCGATCCGGAAAGTTTCGACACCTTCGCCGCCGGGATGAAGAGCATCGTCAAGAACGTAAAGAGCATGGTTCCCGACGTTCGGATCACGCTGATCGAACCATCGCCATACGACGATGTCACCCGTCCTCCATTGTTTGCCGACGGCTACAATGCGGTGCTGGTCCGCTACGGCAAGTTCCTGCGGGAGCTGGCGCGGGCAGAGAGTCTGAGTACTGCCGATTTGAACGCTTCCGTCGTTGAAGAACTGGGCAAGGCGAACACCATTGATCCGGAGGGCGCGAAGAAGTTGCTGCCGGATCGCGTCCATCCCGGCGCTGGCGGACACCTGCTGATGGCCAAGGCCTTGTTGAAGGCGTGGAACGCTCCTGCTACGGTAACCGTGGTGGAGATCGATACCGCCGCCGGCATTGCGGCCCGCAGTGAAAATACTAACGTCACCGGACTCAAAATCGAAAGCGCCATTTCGTGGGATCAAGCGGATAAGGCGCTCCCCATGCCGCTGGATATGAAGGATGCCGGAGTCGCCTTGGCTGTCCGCTCTTCCGATGTCATACAGGCACTCAATCAGGAACTGCTGCGGATCAATCCGCTGACCGCGGCGCGCTATCGCCTGAAGATCGATGGTGAGGACTTAGGCGTGTTTACCAGGGAACAACTTTCCGATGGCATTAATCTTGCAGTCCTGCCCGGGACGCCCATGCTGAAGCAAGCGGCTGAAGTACACGCCATCACACTCCGTCACAACAACATTCACTTCGTTCGCTGGCGTCAGGTGCAGGTACCTTTGGAACCAACGCTGGCGCACAAGCAGGCTGCGATGGATGCCCTTGATGCGCTGGACAGCGACCTGATCCAACAGCAACACGCCGCCGCGCAACCAAAGCCGCACCACTACGAACTAACTCCCGAAGTCGCACAGTAGCGTATCGGAGCCGTGACCGTAAGGGAGCGGTTCTCGGAATCGACATGGCTCCCGTGGTCCGAAATCTTCCGAAACAAGAGACTAATCCATCGCCATTTGAGATATATTGTGCTTGTCATGCCTACCCGGCGCACCGTGCTTCTCGCGTTCCTGCTGGCCGCCGCCGCCAACGCTCAGAATCCGCTCCAAAACGATCCAAGCGCTGCGGACGTCGGCCGCGGAGTGTTTCGTATCTACTGCTCGGCTTGCCACGGCATTCGCGGTCAGGGCGCACGCGGTCCAGATCTGACGCAGGCGATTGCAGGCTCTGGAAAAAGCGACGGCGATCTTTTCCGAATTGTCTCCGAGGGCAGCCCCGGCACGGAAATGCCCGGGTTCGCAGACTCACTTGACGACGGCAATCGCTGGCGGGCGGTCGCCTACATTTGCTCCATCGCCAAGCAGCAGCCCGCGCCGCTAACCGGCAATCCCACCGCGGGCCGCGATCTGTATTGGGGCAAAGCGGGCTGCGCGGCGTGCCATCGCATCAATTTGGAAGGCGGCCGCCTGGGTCCCGACCTCTCCCGCATAGGCAGCGCGCGCGGCGCGTCGTATTTGCGCGAGTCCGTGGTAAATCCAAACGCGGACATCACACCCGGCTACAATACCATCGTCGTAGTTCAGAAAGATGGGAAGAAAATCACCGGAGTCGAGCGGGGCTACGATAACTTTACGGCGCAGTTAATGGATACCAAGGAAGAGTTCCATTCCTTCGACAAAGCCGGCGTGGCTTCCGTGAAGCTGGAAAGACGTTCGCTGATGCCGGCCACATACGGCAATTCGCTGAATGCATCCGAACTGGACGATCTGCTCGCGTACCTCGGTTCGCTACGCCGCCCGGAGGCAGGCAAATGAAACTTCTCGCGCTCTCGGCAATCCCCATACTTCTAATGGCCGCGGATGTGGGCACCGAGCGGCTGGCAAAATCTCAGGACGATGCAACAAGCTGGCTGATGTATGGAAAAAACTACGGCGCGTGGCGCTACAGTCCGCTGAAGCAGATCGATCCCGGGAACATCGCCCGCCTTACTCCGCAGTGGATTTTCCAGGCCGCCGGCGCGGCTCCAATTGAAGCGACGCCGCTGGTGTTCGACGGCCTGATGTACTTCACAGGTTCCGCGAACCACGGGTATGCTTTGGACCTCGCCACCGGGAAAGCGATGTGGCACTACGAAAAGCCCGTTCCCAAGGGTGTACAAGGATGCTGCGGCAGCGTGAACCGCGGGTTTGCCGCCCTTGGCGGAAAACTTTTTAAAGTGAACTTTGAAGCCAAACTCATCGCGCTGGATGCCAAGAACGGCGAACCGTTGTGGGAGACCACGGTGGACGATTTCAAGATGGGCTTCAGCACTACCGCGGCGCCTCTGGTTGTGAAGAACCAGGTGATTGTCGGTATCGCCGGCGCCGAGTTCGGCACGCGCGGCTTCATTGATTCCTACGATGCCGGGACCGGCAAAAGGCTCTGGCGCTTTCATACCGTGGCCGCCCCCGGCGAACCCGGCGGCGACACTTGGAAGAACGATGCCTGGCAGCGCGGCGGCGGCTCCACCTGGGTCACCGGCTCTTACGATCCGGAACTGAACCTGATCTACTGGGGCACGGGAAATCCAGGGCCTGACATGAATGGCGATATCCGGCCCGGTGACAATCTCTATACGTGCAGTATGGTGGCGCTCGACGCGGACACCGGCCAACTAAAGTGGCACTACCAGTTCACGCCGCACGACGTGCACGACTGGGATGCCACGGAAGACCCGGTACTGGTGGATCTCGCCGTCGGCGGCAAGAAAGTGAAGGCGCTGATTCAGGCGAACCGCAACGGCTTCGCCTACGCGCTGGACCGCACGAACGGCAAGGTGCTGGCAGCCAAAGCGTATACGAAAGTAACGTGGACGTCCGGCTTGGATAAGACTGGCAGGCCAGTCATCGTGCCTGGTCAGGACCCGAGCGAACAGGGGACAGTTTCGTGCCCCGGATTGGGCGGCGGACATAACTGGCAACCGACTTCGTATAGTCCGCTCACAGGACTTTTCTATTTCGGATCGAGCGATGGCTGCCAGATCTACTACAAGACCGAGCAGCAATATGTAAAGGGGCTTTGGTACCAGCTAAGCACCACGGAGCCGGAGCCGCATTCCTCCGGCGCTGGTTCCGTGATTGCCGTAGACCCGTCCACCGGCGAAACGAAGTGGCGCTTTGAAACCGTCGGCACGCCATCCGGCGGCATGTTGACCACCGCGGGCGGACTACTCTTCACCGGGGACCGGCACGGCTTCTTCATCGCCTTCGACGGCCGCAGCGGTAAGCCGCTTTGGAAATTTCAAACCGGCGGACCCATTGTTGGCGGACCGGTCAGCTATTCGTTTCAAGGGAAGCAGTATATCGCGGTAGCGGCCGGAAGCTCCCTGATCGCCTTCGCCATTCCCGGCTCCCATTAGATCGTGCCGTCCGGACCGGTGAATAACACCCTACTTCGAAAATCGGCCGCGCCGTCAAACATTCTCACAGCCCATATCTGTGCCGCCCGCTGGACCGGACAGATCTGGAAGGTGGATGTCGTCTGTAAGCTACCGAACCGCGACTGGCATTACCGGTCACCCGCTAGGGAAGCGCTGTGAATTTTGGGCTTGCGGCAGGGCTTTTTTACATATCCGGCCGCTGCCGCGCAAACCCGATTCGAACTCGTCGCCCCTCAGTGCATATGGTTGAACAGAAACCAGATCGCAATCAAGCCTCCGGGAATTCCAAGCATCCAGAAAAATAAATATTGTTGGGTATGTGCTTCACTCAGGTAATTGCTATGGCAGCAGCTCGGGTGGGCATAGGCGTTAAAATAAGAACGTTTGTTATTAAAAATGTTCCGTAATTGGGCTATGATCCACCGCTTGCTTATGCGCGCGGCTCCGTAGGATCAATGGGTTAACCGAGCCGCGACCGTGAGGGAGTGGTGCTACGATGTCCGCAGTTCAGCTTACCTTAACGCCTATGGCTCGGGTGGGGCGGTCCCCCTGGACTGCGCGGGACGCCGTCGTCCCGCTGCCGGAAGCGGGACGACGGTTCAATGCGTCA
>JANXXV010000358.1 GCA_025350445.1 Bryobacteraceae bacterium
AACCGAACACGGCAAGCGCCACCAGCGTGACGGCGCACGATACGATGAGCGCCTCGTGCGCGCTCGCGCTGAACAGGTACGGCGACAGGGGAATGAACCCTCCGCAGATATACGCCGCGGCAATCGTAGTGGCGCTGCGTAGAGCGCGGCCTGGTTGCGGCTTCTCCAAGCCCAGTTCAAAGCGCATCATGAAATCCACCCACGCTTCCGGGTTCACACTCAAAGCCTCCACCACGGGAGAGCTCTGATCGGGGCTGAGTCCGTATTCTTCAAAGACCCTGATGACTTCGTTCTTTTCTTCCTCGGGCATCGTTACGATTTCCTGTTGCTCACGCAAGCGCTCACTGCCGTAGTGCTCGGCATCGCTACGGGCGGCCAGATAGCCGCCTAACCCCATCGCAATCGACCCGGCGGCGATCTCGGCCAAGCCGGCGGTGACCACGATATGGTTGGAATCGATGGCTCCGGAAATGCCCGCCGCAAGCGCAAAAGGGACCGTGAGGCCATCCGCCATTCCGATAACAATGTCGCGGACTAGTTCGCCGGAGGTAAAGTGGGTTTCAGAGTGACGGGTGGCGGGCATTGTCCCAGCATAGCGGCATTTATCCGGTTTGTAAGGTGTACGCCGCCGTTTCCGTATCTTGAATGCACCAATCGGGCGCTAATCGCGTCCATGCAGTATGGAGGAAATATAGATGGCAAAGAAAGTAGACGCAGAGGACGGCATTCTGATCAATGCTGCAAAGACTATAGGTACCGAGGCCGGCAAGGTTGCCGCACTGGCTGGAGTAGATGCCGCGCCCCGCCAACCCAGTAAACCGAAGGCGGCGCGATTCCAAAAGACGAATAAGAGCCGGTTACCGCGGCGGGAGAAAAAAGCGCAAAAGAAAGCAGCTAGCCGGATGGCATAGCAACACGATTGCCCGCTTCAGTTCCTGCTCTCTGTCAAGGGCGGCAGGAACCGGGGGCGGAACCTAACTTTGCGATAGACTCCGATTCCCCCATCGACAGCGCCGCCGGTTCTTCCAAGGCCTGCGTGTTCCGTCTAATCCTCTAATCCTGGGATTTGAAATGCCGGGCCTAGGTCCAAGACACCGCCAACACTTGGCAGTTATTCAAATGCCGGAGATGGGGCGTTGCGGAAGGCACTGCCGGGAGTAAATTCGAGCCCGACCCGATACCAGGTATTGATACGGATGCAATACTTGACGGTAGCGGTACCGGCCAGCTTTAGTTTTTCGGAACGGAGAGTAACGTAGCTTCTAACCGCCAGGGGTTGGTTGACTCGCAACGAAAGCCCGTCCGCTGAAAGATTCAGACAGTTTGCGAGGGTGAACCTCGGCTGGCCGATCGGATCGTCCCACCCGATTGCCACCTGTTCGTGAGTCGGAATTCTTCCGCTTCGGCGCAAATTCCTTGTGACCATAATCCTTGGTTCTAAAATGCCGTGTTCTAGATCTCCTGCTCACCAGCTCCGATATCCGGCACACTGGCATCCTTAGTTTCGAGTATCGCGGCGCGGAAGTCAATGAACTGAAAGTAAGCAACTTACGGTTCAAGAACTATTAGCAGGGTACTACTCTCTGCGGGGGCCGGCTGATTGGAAGTCTACATTCGCGGCTTTAAAATATCTTCAATGTCGCGGTAGATTTCCGAGGGAGGCCTGTTCGCAGGAATTCGGTGATAATCGGCGCCGGCATAGTGTGCAATCACCGGAGCCGTCAACTGCTCATAGGAATTCAGCCTTTCTCTAACGATCTCCACAGTGTCGTCGGCTCTGCGTATGAGGCTTGTTCCGTCCAGATCGCATACGCCCTTTCTCTTGGGCGGCTGGAAGAGAAGGTTGTAGATCTTGCCGCATTTGGGGCATTGACGGCGTGCCGAGATCCGCTCAACGAGCACGGAAATGGGCGTGGCAAGGTGGATCACCGTGGGGGGAGGGAAACCGAGTTCCTTCAGAAATGCCGCCAGAAAGACAGCCTGCGGGACGGTGCGCGGATAGCCGTCGAGCAAGAATCCACCACGGCAATCGGGCTTGGCAAGACGCGCGATCAGCATCTGATTGACCAGATCGTCACTGACAAGATGACCCTTCGCCAGAACCTCCGAAGCTATTTTTCCTAACGGCGTACCCGCTTCGCACTCGGCACGGAGCATCTCCCCGGTGGAGATCGCCGGGATCTTTAGAAGCGCGGTGATTTGCGGAGACTGAGTGCCCTTGCCGCTGCCGGGCGGCCCGAAGAGCAGAATGACCAAGAATCCTCCAAAGGTTTCATTATAGACATGGCCAAAGGGGCGTCAGAATTAGGGCACTTAAGCGGTCAGCGGCGGCACACTGGATCGGGCCGTTTTCAGCATCGGACGCACGGCAAGATTGACTAAGATCATGAGGCCGGACGCAATCGGGAAGAGCAGCAGAGCGGTTCCCAGGCGCTCCGAGCCTGGCCCGGCGATGGAGCCGATGATTGGCGAGCTAACGGCCAACC
>JANXXV010000230.1 GCA_025350445.1 Bryobacteraceae bacterium
GGGAAGGCCTGGCGGCGCTGATTGCGCGGGAAACGGGTAAGAGGCTTGCCGCGCTTGGCGGGACACAACCCAAACTGTCCGGCGTTCCGCGGCGGCGTCCTGTCTGATGGTCCTCGCCGATACCTCTGTCTGGATCGAACACTTTCGCCGCGGGCATGCGGGCTTGGCCGGCCGCTTGACCGAAGGATTTGTACTAATGCACCCTTTCGTTTCCGGCGAATTGGCGTGCGGCAACCTCAAAAATCGCCCAGTGGTCCTCTCCCAATTGAGTTCCCTGCCTGCAGCCCAGATGGCGACGCACATCGAAGCGTTGCAGTGCATCGCCCTTCACAGGCTTTCGGGACGGGGACTGGGCTGGATTGACGTGCATCTGCTGGCATCCGCGCTCCTTTCGGGTTGCCGCTTCTGGACGTTGGACAAGAGGTTAGCTCAGGCAGCGGCTGACCTGGGTTTGTGCTAAGAGCAATACCACCTATTGCACCACCACCTTCGTCAGTCCCACATTACCGGCGCTGTCGAAGACCCGGATCACAATTAAATGTTCGCCGGCAGCCACCTTTTCCACCCGCAACCGAAACTGCTCCTGAAGCCCGTCCAGCACGCCATCCACCGGGTCCATCGGGACCCACGCAGCGGCATCCAGAGAGTATTCAGCGCGCCGCAGCGCGGAAACCGCATCGCGGGCCTCCACGTCCACTTCCACAACGGATCCGTTCCGCCTCGCCGCGCCCGCAATCACCGAAGGCGGCGTATTGTCGAACAGAATCGGCGCACTGATCAACTCCGCTTCCCTCGCCGCGCCTGCTGCATTCGACATCTTATCGGATGCAACCACGCGGAACAAATACTTGCCGTCCGCGAATACTTCGCCATCCAGCATCATCGAACTATCCGCGAAATTCGCGCGCAGCATCTTCCACTGCCTCTCATCTTCGCCCCGGAAATATAGCGTGTAAAGCAGCCGGTCGCCATCGGCATCTTCCGCCTGCCAGGAAATTAGAATCTGCTGCGAGAGCCCGCGTGAAATCATTTGCGTCGGCGTTCCCGATAGCGACGAGGCTCCACTCTCGCCGGTATCGGTGACAGTGATGCTGTACGTCCCGGTGGAAGCCGCCGGCAGTACAGCGGACTTGGAGCCGCTGGCCGATGCGCCCACCTGCGTCGTCACGTTCAACGTCTTCACCACCGGCGGCGTGTTCTGCGGCAGGTAGGAAAGATTGACGCCCGTTAAAACCGGAGAGCTGCCGCCGCTGCCCGCAAATTCAGCCTTCCACTGGACAAATCTGGCATTCGGACTCGAAATCATGGAACCATTCGGCGAAGATAGCGGCTCAGACCAATCGCTCCACGTCTTATCGGGCCGCGCCGAATTCCCGGCACGCGTTCGAAACACCAGCGTGCTCTGCGCGTCCTTTTGCGCCCTCCAACTTACTTGCCCCCAGCGCGCAACGGTGGACGCGTCATGCACCGGCGCTTCGAAATACCCGCTCGGCCCGGCCGTGGTGCTCAACCGCAGAATCTTGCCCATCGTTCCGGTAGCCGCAATAATCGATCCTCCGGAAGAAAGCAGCCGCGTGGTCTCGCCCTCATTCGTCTGCACCAGCAATGTGACGCGCCGGTCTGGAGACAGCCGGTAGATTCGCCCCTGGCCATCGGTTGAAAAGTAAATCTGATCGCCCGATAGCAGCACATCGTAGGCATTCTCTTCCTTCGAACTCCAAAGGGTTTCCACCGTATTGTCCGGATTAATTTTGTAAATCGCCGACTTCTCCACTCCGGCCATCTCCACCAGCGGTGAAGATACAATCGGCTGGGCCGCCGCCGGCTGCGCCTTCGGAGCTTCCGTCTTCGCCTTAAGATCCACGCCTGCCTGCGCCGCTTCATCGGTCACGGTGATCGACGTAGGTTGTCCCGTCACCTGCGTCACCCCGGACGCAGGGCTCCCCGCCGCGCCCGCGGTCGACGTTCTCTGGCTAAGCGATCCACCCAGCGCGGCGACGTATACCGCACCCGACGGATCAGTAGCAATCGCGCGGATCTCCGGAAGATTCGCATCGTATAAAACAAATGCCTTCTCCTTAGCTGTAATACGGTAGAGCACTCCGTTCGGCTCGCTGCCAGCAAGCAGCCGTCCTTCAGCGTCGAAAGCGAGGCACGTCACATTAGCCTGCCCCGTCTCGTAATAGACTTCGCCCGCACCCGCCGCGGTGACGCGAAACACCTTGCCCTGATCGCCGGTGCCCACATAAAGCGCGCCGTCTTTGCCAAACGCCAGTGCCCAAATATACCGCGCCCCCGGTGAATAATATTCGGTGGCCTTGCCACCTTGAATGCGATACACCTTTCCATCGGGCGAAGTGCCCGCGTAGACCGCTCCATCGGGGCCCACGGTAAGCGCAAAAATCTCCGGCTGCGGCGCCGTCCATAGCAGCGTGCTCTTCCCCGGTCCGTCCACACGAAACACGCGGCCGCGGTGCCCGGTGCCCAGATACAGCGTGCCATCCGCGGTCTGTGCCACACTCCAAATCGATGGCTGATCGGACGTGAATATCGTTTCCAGGCTCGGCGCCAGCAGGATGCGGCCGTCCCGGGTCAAGGACACTCCCTGAAACCGCCCGCGCGTAAAATCCTGGTAGTTCGACATTTCCCAGGACGCCGTGCTCGCGCCAAATCCCACCACCGCGCCCAGCAGCGACACACAAATCAGCCTCATCATTCCTTCACTTCCACTTGGATTGTCTTCGAGCCTGAAATCACAAACTCGCCGGCGCTGAACTCCATCTCGGCCACAGTGGACGGACGCGCTGCGCTCGCCGGTACCGCTTGCGAGCGCGCCAGAATCATAGTCACCGAAGGCGGAGGATCCGGCATATCGTGCCCGTCTACTTGAAAAGTAGGATCGGCCCGCCAAACCCGTAGATACCCCTTCCTGTTTCCGCGGAGTCCGTTCAGGAATGAAACAATCTCCACCGCTGGACGCGGCTGAGTGACGCTGAACTGCCGCGCCTCCGCACTGTTAGTCGTGCTGCCGTCGGCCACTGTGAAATAGAGCAGCCCCAGCGGAGCGCCGATGGGTACGGTGTAAGTCAGCGTCTTGGTAAGCTCGGACCGGTTCTCGCCGGAAAGCAGCGTCGTGACCTCCACCCGTTCCCCCGGACGAACCGTGCG
>JANXXV010000247.1 GCA_025350445.1 Bryobacteraceae bacterium
CCGGAAAGGAAACGGCAGCGGGTGTAGAATCCCGGACGCTCTAACCGGGAAGCCGTTCGAATTAAACGCGGTCCGGAAACACGCAATCGCAAAGTATCTCAGTGGAGATTATCATTGGGAGTTGCATCGGCAGAGAGCGCCGGAGAGTTTCAAGATGCTTTCCGCGTATGCTCAATAATCCGGGCCGAGTCTACGAGTGGGATGGCTGCACATTTGGAAAATATGGTCCGTCGCGTGCGCGCGATTGGGGTTCGGTTAAAGAAAGCGACTACTCAAACTCGTTTGTTTTTGATTCGCACGGCGATGTGAAGCGATCATGCGACAAGACATGCAGGAAGCGTGAAAGAGCACGCGTTGAGCACAAGTGATTTCGGCGCTTTTTGTCGTGTGGGGCGCACCGAACCCTCTGGTGAGACTCATCTAGCCATGGGCGATTCCGGTTCTGCATGTACAGGATGTCTATACGCTAGAATCGGAATAGCCATGGCCATCGAAACCACATATACGCCCCTGCGCGATGACCTTGCCTCAATTCTGGATCGCGTGGTGGACGATCAGGAAGTGGTGATCGTTCGCCGCCGCGGCTCCAGGGATGTGGCATTGGTGCCTGCGACGGAGCTGGCAGGACTGCTGGAAACGGCCCATCTGCTTCGATCTCCCAAGAACGCCCAACGGCTTGTTACTGCGTTGCGGAGAGCGGAGAAAGGTGAAGGCAAGCCGGAAACGGTTGCGGGCATGAAGCGGGAATTTGGAATTTGAAACCGCCCGCCAAGCGGGATGCGATTTTCCATCCCGAGTTTCGCGAGGACCTACGCTTCTGGGTTGAAACAGACCGAAACACCGCGCTTCGCATTATGTAGTTGGTGGAAGCCACGTTGAGCGATCCCTTCCAGGGTATTGGTAAACCCGAAGCACTAAGGTATCAACTGGCGGGGGCGTGGTCCCGGCGAATCACGCAAGAGCATCGCCTTGTCTACCGGGTAAGCACGAGCAGAGTCGATTTCCTGCAAGCCCGCTATCACTACTGAAAACTGTCGCCATACAATCGACTGGAACGACTGGGCAAAGACGCGTGCGCGTACCGAAGGGAGCAAGTTCCTGATCAATCATCTTCTCCACCAAAAAACGACTATCTTCGCACCTATCACAGCACCTAGCCCTATCAATGTGACCAGCAGCCCAGTAATCCTAGTCTGCCGAAGGTGATCCATGGACGCTTCAGCCCTTAAAAGTGCGTCAGAAGCCCTGGAAAGCGCTGCGAGATCACTTGAAAGTCGTTCAGACGCACTTGAAAAATGGCTGTTGTTCTGGATAATTCCGGTAGTGATTGGTGTAGTACTCGAACTGGCCGTCGTAATCACTGCATATCGCCATGAACTTTCGGAGTTTCGACGTGCAGTAATCAGCACGCCAGACAAGCCAAGTATTCGAATGTTTGTCTTTGAAATATTCGGGGCTGGATTGGTCGCCATTGGGGTGGCTGGCGAATTTGGAATAAATGTAAGTTCTCGTACGGTGGAAACTGAGTTACGAGACAAAAAAAGCCAGTTGGTTGCTTTGTCCCAAGTGGCGGCAGGTGAGGCTGTAGAGCGTGCATTCAAGAACGAAAAAGAAGCCGCCGAACTAAAGCGAAAGAATCTTGAACGACAAATCGAAATCCTTAGCCTTCGGTCGCGCACGGCGAGGGCTGAAAAAGAGGCTGCAGAGGACAAACTTGCATTCATTAGGTTGCAATCACCGCGCCAACTAACAGGCGAACAGCAGAGTCGCTTCCGCGAGGAAGCCGCGAAATTTAAGGGCACCCCGTTTGTTGTAAAGGGCGTCGCTGGAGATTCAGATTCTGTCTCGCTCGCTTCCCTGCTCATCAACCTGCTCTCCGACCCCCGAGACGGTGCAGGTTGGGTTCGACAGAAGGCAATCATTGAACCTGGACAAATATCCGTCACTCTCAAACAAGCAGATTCCGCAATCGTTCCAGTCATAACGGAAACTGGCGTCCGATTCGCCGGTGGACCCGGGCAATGGAAACCACTAGACTTCCTAGGTAAACGGTTAGCGGAAGCTGGAATTTTCAGCACGGGGCTTGGCGGAGGAAGCGCAGATGAATTCGTACCTGTTGAGCGGCAGGCTCCACTCATCATCTTTGTTGGGAGGAAGCTAGATTTGATGTTCAAAAATACACGATAGTCAAGGCCTGTCTGGTCACCCCAAGCGCCACCAGCCCAACTTAGGAATGTCAAGTATGTCCTTGCCAAATTTGCTACGGAACCACTGTTTTCCCGCCCATATACCGCCGCGTCCCCAGCACCATCAAAACGGCTACCGCAAGATAGACCAGGGAATTCGCGCTGATCGACGCGCTCATCCCATATCGTCCCGCTGCGGCAGCAATCGCGACCGGTGCAATGCCGCCGCCCAGGTATCCAATAGAGTTCATCACGCCCACAGCTGTAGCCCGATGCTCCGGCCGGACCACATCATGCAACGATGCGAAGATGTTCGCGTCGTAAAGGCCCTTGAAGTACCCGAACCCGGTCATCGCCAGAATCAGCACGGGCACGGATAGCGTCCAGCCCGTGAGAAAGATGAATGGCACGCCGCAGAAAAGCCCAATCGCCTGGGTCATCATGCGCCCGCCTCTATACTTCCGCGATAGTTTATCCGCGAGCACGCCACCCGTCAGCACACCCAGCACCGACGCGGCTTGCAGATATGCCGTGCTGCTGAATCCCGATAACGACAGGCTCATGTGGAACTTTGTGAACAGGAACGACGGCAGCCACGTGAGGAAGATCATTGCGACGAAGTTGGCGCCGGCGAATACCGCGATCAGCACGGCAACCATCGGATTGTCGAAGAGTCCGCGAATGCTACCTTTGCTCCTCTCCGCCACTACCTGCCGCGCGGGCTCCTTCAGCACCGCCAGCAGAACTAGTCCCAGCAACACGCCAAGCCCGCCGAAGAGGTAGAAGCCCGACCGCCAGCCGTAGTGTTGGCCAAGCACGCCGGCAAACGTTCCACCGGCGATGGTGCCGGCATAAACGCTGGATTGATGGGCTGACATGGCCCGTGATCTCGTCTCGCTTGTGTGATACGCGCTGATCATCGACATAGACGCCGGGAAGTAGAATGCCTCGCCGAATCCCTCCAGTGCGCGGAACAAAACCAACTGCAGGTAGTTCGCCGACAGCGCCGTGCAGATGGTAATCAGCGACCAGAATACCAAGCCACCGACGATCAGGGTCTTCCGCTGCACGCGGTCTCCCACCATCCCCGCGATCGGTCCGATGGCCGCATATACCCACATGAACGCGGCGCCTACGATGCCGAGTTGCAAGTCGGTCAAATGCATCTCCGCCTTCAACAGCGGGAACACGGAGAAGATCGCCTGCCGGTCCGCGTAGTTGAAAAAACAGACGAACCAGAGCAGTGCAACCAACACCCACTTATACGTCTGGTTAGAGGTAGACACGTTTAACGCGGGAGCTGATGGCACACAACACACTATATGAGATTGTCCCTGCAACGCGCGCCATTTCCTGCGCGTCGATGCCAACGTCACCCTCGTTACCCAACAGCGTGACCGCGTCGCCGGGCTTCAGCGCCGGGCAATGCGTGGCGTCGATGGTGGTCATGTCCATCGATACCGCGCCAAGAATCGGAACCCGGAGGCCGCAAGCGATCACCTGGCCTTTGTTCGAGAGCCGGTGCGGAAGCCCGTCCGCGTAGCCTACGGCAAGCACTGCAATCCGCATCGCCGCCGCCGCGCGATACATTCCGCCGTAGCCGATTAGCGCCCCGCTGTCTACGTCCTTAACGGTGAGCACCGAAGCTTTCCATGTCAGCGCAGGCTTTACATGTAGCAGGTTCGGTGGACCTTTGCCGCGTGCCGGCGACGTGTACCCGTAAATCGCGTGGCCTGGACGCACCATGTCGCACCATGCTTCCCGGCGGCCATAGGCGATGGCGCCGGTGCTGGACATATGCGCCATAGGCGCCGCGATGCCCGCGGTTCGCAGCGCGTCGAGAACGTCGAGAAAGTAGCGCGTCTGTTCCCCGGTCTGCTTGGAGCTGAAGTCCGATACCGATGCGAAGTGAGTCATTAGCCCTTCGAGCCGCACGTTTCGCGCGGCGCTGATGGCACGATGAATCTCGGCCGCCGCGGCACGCGTGCCCAGCCGGCCCATCCCGCTATCGATCTTGAGATGGTAATCCACGCCTGTGCCGCGCTGGCGCGCGAGATCGTCGAGTGCGCGGAGATCGTCCAGCGAATGAAGCACCGGAGTGAGCTTATGGTCTAGCATGGCGCCACGCCCGGCCGGCAGGAAATCGGCCATCACCAGAATGCGCCCGGCGATTCCCGCCTGCCGCAGCGCGATACCTTCCTCCACGTTGCTTACCGCAAGCCAGCGCGCTCCGCGGCTAACAAGCGTCCGCGAGACTTCGATTGCGCCATGCCGGTAAGCGTCGGCCTTCACCACAGGCATCACTTCCACCGCCGGCCCCACCACCGATCTAATTGCGTTGAAGTTGTCTCCGATCTGCTGCAGCGATACTTCCACCCAGGACCGGTAGGGAGATGTCGGCATACTCTAACGTTGGCACAGCCCGGCCAGCAATGTCTCGTATTGAGACGTGACCGCGTCCCAGCTATATCGTTCCCGTACACGATGCGTGGCCTTGCCACGCCATTGGTCTTGTTCAGCGGCGGACATCGCCAGCACTTTCGCCATCGTCTCCTTTAGATTTCCGGTGAAAGGAATCGCTGCGCCGCCGGCTACTTCTTCGTTTTCTACGGTGTCGAAGTAGAGGGTCAGCGCCCCGCGGCCCATCGCTTCTATCAACGCCGGGTGTGTGCCTCCTACTTCGGTGGCATGGACGTAAGCAAAGCAGTGAGACTGCAATTCGCGGTAGCCCGCGCCATAGATTGCCCCCGGCATTACAATGCGAGGGTCTTTGGTATCGCGCACGCGCCGGATATATTCGTCCGCGTAAGGCGCATCGCCAACGATAGCCAGTTTCTTGGTGGTGGCCAGGCGCTCAAATGCCTTACGCACCATCAGCGCGTTATTTTCCGGCTCCAGCCGGCTGACGTAGAGGAAGTATTCGCCGGGTTCCAGGCCAAGCTTCGCCAGAACATCCGTACTCAGCACTTTGCCCACTTCCGCTCCGTAGGCGATGAAGGTGGTCGGCTTGCCGTAGCGCTGCTGGTAGTAATCGGCGATGTTCCGCGCATCGGAAACCACCGCCGTGGGGCAGAACGTCGCCAGCCATTCCGAAATCCTGTACCAGGTTCTGGCGGCGGCGTTCCACTTCTTCCGCTTTCGTTCCAGGCCGTCCACATTGAGCGCTACCGGCATACCCAGCAAGCGCGGCATCCACGTGAAGATCGCATTGGCGGCGTTGCAATACAGGGCCACATCGTGCCGGTGACACAACAAATGAAGGGTAGACAGAAACGTATGTACGATTGTGTCGAAGTATTTGTGCCGGATGGTGGGGAGATAGGCGAGGTCGACTCCCAGGTAAGGCGAGGGAGATCTTTCGCGGCAGTAGACAGTAACCCGATGGCCCCGTTCCACCAACCTTCTGGAGAGCTCTTCCGCGAACGTCTCGAAACCGCCATACGACGCGGGAATTCCACGCGTACCCAGGATGGCGATTTTCATACCGGCGCGAACCTATCCGCGGGCGGCTTTCTGACGCGAGAGAACCCGGGCAGAGGGCTTTGGAGCCGGACGGCTGACCGGCGCATAGGAGAACCAGCTTGCCAGATATTCGTCCGTCACGCGGCGCCGGCTCATAATATCGCGGCGCTTGGCCAGCACGCGGCGCCAGTTTTTCGCGACGTACGCAAACGCCTTCAGCGAACTCTGTTCCCGCACCAGACAGCAGCCGATCACCACCAGATCCCGCGCCGTAATGGACAGAAAGTTACGCCGGTAAAGATCGCCGGTGATATTCTTCATGCGCATCAGGAAGCGATTCTTCACCGAATGCATGTTGATCTCGGGCGGCAGAGCGCGGCGTTTCCCGGGAAGCACGTTGCGGACATGGTAACCGCGGGAGTTCGGCGTGTATATGCAGCGCCATCCCAACAACTGCGAACGCCAGGCGACGTCGGCGTCTTCGCGATAGACGAAGAAATCCGGGTCGAAGAATTCGCCATCCATCGCCACATCGTCGATCATTGATCGCCGGTAGAGTGCGGCCGCCGCTGTGGCTCCGAAGACGTACTCGTAGTTCAGGTAATGGCCGTTATCTATTTCCTGGCTGCCGCGGTCCAGGTGGCGCAACATAGGGGTAAAGTAGATACCGGTAGAATCCACCAGCGGCGTATCCAGATGGTCGAACGTCGATTTAATGGTCAGCAGCTTGCCGCAAACGGTGCCGACCTTCTGATCGATTTGACCGGCATCCACCAGCGCTTGAATGAAATTCGGCAGCAGCAGCACATCCGGATTGAGCGTGAAAACCCACTCGCCGCTCGAAAGGTTGATTGCCTGGTTTTGGGCTGCGGCGAATCCGATGTTCGTATCGTTGTAAACGATGCGGCAGCGGTCCTCGAACGGCTCCAGAATGTCGATCGTCCCGTCAGTCGAGTTGTTGTCGATGACGATAATTTCGATCTTCTCGTACTTCTGAGCCAGCGCCGATTCCAGGCATCGCTTAATGAATCGTCCGCTGTTATAGGTCACAATTGTGACAGATACGAAATCGTTATAGGCCATGCAACCGGTCTGGAAATGGATTCATGAAACTTAAGGGACTGCCTGGACAGCTATACATGTTTTTCCGCAACTTGCGAGGCGACGGCAGAATCCGTAGAACCCCGTTTCGGAGCACCCAAAACTCCAGGCCAGCCAGCGAACAGGCTTCTCGCGGCTAACCGCATTACTTTACTATAAACTGACACTGGCGTCAGGGTCCGGTGGAGCAGGACCCCTGCAATCGCTCGTGGAATGCAGGCTACAGCGACTGCCAAACTGACTACACGGCTGGATA
This sequence comes from Bryobacteraceae bacterium, assembly GCA_025350445.1. The sequence continues at coordinate 7,006 of JANXXV010000247.1, forward strand.
A
>JANXXV010000294.1 GCA_025350445.1 Bryobacteraceae bacterium
CTCCAGCAAACCTTCGGTGACGGAGGCAGCGGGTACTCGCTCGCAGGGCGGCCCTGGAACTCCTATCGCCGTCTGGATGTGAAGAGCGGTTCGACGCGCGGCTGGCATAGCGACGGGCTGGTGGGCAGGACCGGAGACGGCATCTACGGCCTGGGCGGCGTTAGCATGTCCGCGAATTCCCCGCGCCAATCGGTGTATCTGATGGCCGAGGGCCAACAATTCGAGCTGTATTACCTTCAGCAACCCGGCGGCGGAGCGATTCAAATTTACGATAACGGCATGCCTGTCGAGCGCATCTCGACCGCGGGCGAAAGCGCTCCCAGCTATTTCCACTACAACAGCGATCCCGGCCCGCATCGCCTGGAAGCGGAGACCCTTGATCGCGCGCCGGTGCGTCTGTTCGGATGGGTGGCTGAGAAACCCACCGGCGTGACTTACGAAGCGCTGGGAATTAATGGCGCCCAGGCCTCCATGATTCTCAACTGGAATGAGGAAGTGCTCAGGTCCAATATCGAGCGCCGCAATCCCGCGCTGATTGTGCTCTCCTACGGCACCAATGAAGCCGGGCACACGGACTGGACTCTCGAAACCTATCGCGCTATGTTCTCTCGCCTGATCGAGAGACTGCGTGCGGCAGCGCCCGCCGCGACCATCCTGGTCAGTGGTCCGCCCGACCGGGCGATTCGCGTACGCGGCAAGGGCTGGGTGACGCTCGACAACATGGATATGATCGTCGAAGCGGAACGGCAGGCCGCGCTGGCACACGGGTGCGCTTTTTGGGATCAGCGCGCCAAGATGGGCGGCAAGGGCTCCATGCGCGAATGGGTGCTGGCCGGGATGGCGCAAAACGATCACGTGCATCTGACGGCGCCGGGTTACCACATGGTCGGCGACGCCATGTTCCGCGACTTGATGAGCGAATACGACCTGTTCGTGAAGGCGCGCGAAGCGCTGGCGGTCGCGCCGAACCTCGACCGTCCATAAGAACTCAACCCTCAGTCGCTTTCCATCTCGGGCTGGACTACAATAAACCTTTCGGTTTGGGGGAACAGAACAATGAACAAGAATTTTTTTGTCAAAGTGGCAACTTGCGCGGTAGTGGTCATGACGGCAGCGATGTTTACGGCGTCGGGAGCAGAACTGGGCGGCCCGAAGTATGACGTCGATCGCGAATGGCCGAAGCCTCTGCCGGACCGCTGGGTCATGGGTGGGATTGGCGGTGTCTGCGTGGATCGGAACGACCACGTGTTCATTCTCAACCGGCAGGACGTGCCGGAAGCAGACCTGAACGCCGGGCATCTGGCGCCGCAGATCATCGAAGTCGATACCGCCGGCAATCTGGTGAATTCCTGGAGCAGTCCGCTGCTCGACCCGCGTCTCCATAGTTGTTACTTCGATAAGGACAACAATATGTGGGTCGCCAGCGCGCCCTCCGGCATGGTGCAAAAGTTTACGCACGACGGCAGCAAGATGCTAATGCAGATCGGGAAGAAAGGCGTGCTGGATTCCTCCGACGGCACCGCGAAGGGCCAGCCTCTCAACTCGAATGCCGCAATATTCTTTATGCCCTCGAGTATCTATATAGACCCCGTAAACGGAGACGTTTATGTTTCGGACGGCGAAGGCGCAGGCAGCAACCGCCGCGTGGCGGTGATGGACAAGACGGGAAAGTTTCTGCGCCAGTGGCAGCCGGAAGGCATGACGACGGTACATTGCTTGAGTGTGGCCAACGATGGCCAGGCGTACGTCTGTAACCGGCAGAATTCTAAGATTCAGGTTTACGATAAGCAAGGCAATTTCAAGAGGAATATTGAACTACCCTGGACGCCCTACACTAAACCGGGAGATGGAAAAGTGAAAGAGAGCGGCGGGGCGGTGGTATCGCTGGATCTCTCTCGCGATCCCAACGAGAAGTTAATGTACCTGATCAATCAGAACAATGCGGTAGTCGAAGTAATTGACCGCGAGTCCGGCAAGATCCTATCCACCTTTGGCCGCGCGGGCCAATACCCGGGTGAGTTCGATCAGGCTCATGGGATCGCCGTCGATTCAAAGGGCAACGTCTACGTCGCCGAAAATCGCGGACGGCGGGTGCAGAAGTTCAAGCTCGTGGGTCAATGATCCACTAAGCAACTGACTTCAGCGGCGCAATCTACGGCTTCGCCAGGACTCCAGGCTGCGTGCTGGTGCGGCCCGCGCTCATAAGGCGCAGGGCCAACCATGCGCCTGCAATTCCATCGAAGGCGAGACAAAAGCCCGGCCACCAGCGCGGTACGCCGGGGTTCTCGATGAGGAGCGGGTGGAGGAGATCAAATACTCCGTGGCCCGCAAGGGCAACCGCTACTAGCCAAAAATTCTTCTTGAATCCGAGAACGGCGAGCAACGAAAAGCCGCTTGCCGCTGCGATCTCCACGCCGAGCGTTCGAGGCGAGGCTCCCATCACGGCGAACAACACGTAGTACGACGCAACCACGATTGATACCGTAGGATAAAACGCGCGGCCACGATCGAAGCCGATCGCCGCTGCACTTCCCACTACCGCCAACGCCAGGAGCACTCCAATAAGGTATTCCACGTTAATGCTTTCCCCGCATCAATCGCGGCACGACGAAAAGAAAAGGGATCACGACCAGGACGATCAGCGCCGCATACACCCAAACGAATGCCAGAATGCTGGCAAAGCCATATAGGATGAATGCCCACAAGCCACGCTTCCACTCGGCTTGCAGACGGGCCAGCGGAATATCCGGCCTCATGAGTCCGCTTTTGAGGAACGCATAGCGGCCGAGCATAGAGAAACTGAACGCCGCGAGGCTTAAGGTCAGGGCGTAGAGCGAGACTACCAGAGACTGAGTAGGATAGTCGCCCAGAAATGCAGTCGTGAATGGCACAGTGGCAAGCCAGAACAGCAGGACGTTGTTGTACCACAGCAGTTTCCAATTAGAGTGTGCAATGTCGGCGAAGATGTAATGGTGATTTACCCAGAAAATCGCCACCGTAAAAAAACTAATGGCGAAACTCGCCGCTTTCGGAGCGATACCGAGCAGCGCCATAAGTACGGCTTGCGTGGAATGATCGGCCAACTTCGGGACGCGCACTTCAAAAATCAGCAATGTAATGATAATCGCGATCACGCCATCGCTAAACGCTTCGATGCGGGTAGTGCCCTCGATGCTTTGTGGCGGCGCCGGTTCGGGCACAGCGTGGGTAGCGGAGTGGGATCGCACTACTTTTCGGCCTTGAGCGTCCCTTTGGCCCGGGCCACCGGGATCAGCGTCGGGTAGAACTGCACGAAGGTTTCATCGACGGCGCCACTCTTGGCATGACAGGTCTGACAAGCGGAGTTTGCCGGCAAAGGCTTGGCCGTCTTGGCAGACGCACCGAAGCCGAAGAATGCCCACTTGGTTGGGAAACGAGTCTGATCCTTGAGGTGAATTTCGAGCGCGGCAACTCCCTCCTGGTAATGGCCACCTTTATTGATCGACCCTTTCGTCGCCGAGTTGCGGACTTCCAAAGCCAACATTGTCTTGTCGGGCCAAGTCCCGGTCTGAAGAAATACCTGATACGCCTGCGGCGCCACGAACACATTGTCGAAGCGCTCCCCAAACGCGTTCGCAACCGATTCGACGACTCCATACGTCATTCCGAGCCCGGAACTCAGATAGATCCATTCGCGATAGTTGTCCGGGCGCAACAAATCGCCGCCGGTTGTGTAGCGTGGTTCATCAATCCGCGCTGGTTGCGCACACAAATTGAGGGACAGCAGCGCGAGGGTGAGCAATAATCTGGTCGTCATCCGAGTTTCCTTTTGAATGTATGTCGGCCTTCGCGAAATAACGTGCGGAAAACTCACAGGGGTCAGCCGCACACTCGAATACTGGTGAGTACGTCCCGGCGGAGGAATGGTCCGGAGGCCCCGTTCGTTAAGTGTTTTAGTGATGTTATCATGTTCCCGTCGGCAAACCGGCTGTACGGGCCTTGCGGGCTCCGTTTGCAAGTGATAATCTACGTCAAGACTGGAGAACCACCATATATGATGAAGCCACTGACGATTGCACTTCTGGGCGCGCTGCTGTGCGCATCCCTTCCGGCGCAGCAAAACGCCGTTACGCCGTCCCATACGAACCTGAAGGTTGGGGATATGGCGCCTGATTTCACGCTGCCCGCCACCAATGGCGAGAAAGTTACGCTTTCAAGTTTCCGCGGCAAAGCGCCGGTGGTACTGGCATTCTTCCCGGCCGCATTTACCGGCGGGTGCACCAAGGAGATGCTCGCATACCAGGCCAATTCGGGTAAGTTCGAGGGCACCGCTACCAAAATCTTCGGGATCAGCGGTGATAACACTCCTTCGCAAAAAGAATTTGCCAAGCAACTGAAT
>JANXXV010000331.1 GCA_025350445.1 Bryobacteraceae bacterium
ATCCGCCGCGACGTCGCGAAAAACCTCCACTTTGCCGGTGGGCCAACGGACTTCCACGGAATCCGCCTTAGTGGAGGCAGCCAGCCCGAAGTGCAGGCGGAAGTCATTCACTGAATAATAGCTGCTCTGGCTCTGAACTTCTTGCGCCTGCAGGCGCGAACCGCCGCTCCGGACCCGGACCCTCGCTCCGATGGCCGTGCGGTTGGAGACGGTCCCGATCAGCTTCACTTTGAGCCAATGGTTCCTGGAATCCACGTCCGCGCGGATCAGCGACGGCGGCTCATTCATGTTCATAACCAGAATGTCCATATCGCCGTCGTTATCGAAATCACCGAACGCGCACCCCCGGCTGGAATGGCGCTCTGTGAGGCCAGGACCGCACGACGGGGTTATGTGTTCGAACTTGCCGTTACCCAGGTTGCGATACAGAACACGCGGACCGCGGTACGGGTAGTTGGGATTTGTCCGGTCCAGTTCCGGATACAGATGTCCTGTGACGTAGAACAGGTCCGGCCAGGTGTCGTTGTCGAAATCCACCAGACCCGTGCCCCATTGCACGTAATTGGTGACAACGTTCAGGCCCGCCGCCATGGATCGCTCGACAAAAAAGCCCTTGCCCTCGCTCTTGTATAAGGCCGGCATATCGTCGGCGAAGAGCGTCTTTACGATGTCCGGCAGTCCGTCGCCATCAATGTCCGCGATGGCCAGGCCCATCCCAGACTGCTCGCGCCCGTCCTCGCTATAGGCTACTCCGCGCTCCACTGCCACATCGGTGAAAGTGCCGTTGCCGTTGTTGCGATAGAGGATGCTGGGCGTGGAATCGCAAGCCACATAAATGTCAATCCAGCCGTCGTCATTGAAGTCGGTGACACTGGCGGTCATGCCATAGTAGCCGCTGGGCTTAAGAATACCCGCTTTCCGGCTGACATCGGTAAACGTCCCGTCGCCATTGTTGTGGTAAAGAATGTTACTGGCTCCCTTGAGCCCGCGTGGGCCGCAGAAGACGGGAACCCCCTTCCACGTGCAGTTAATTCCTTGTCCGGGCAGCGGCAGCTCGGCTAAGTTGATGTCGAGGTAGGTGGAGACGAACAGGTCCAGCTTGCCATCCCGGTCATAGTCGACGAAAGTGCATCCGGAGTGCCAGCCTTTAGGATCTCCGCCGACACCAGCGTGCGCCGTGACGTCGGTGAAGGTGCCGTCGCCGTTATTGTGGTAGAGGACGTTACTGCCCCAATAGGTAATGAACAGATCGTCGAAGCCGTCGTTATCATAGTCACCGATGCAGACGGACTGAGCCCATCCCGAGCGCGTCAGTCCGGCTTGCCGGGTTACGTCGGTGAAGGTGCCGTCCCGGTTGTTCTTGTACAAGCGATTGGTTGGTTCTTCGCCTTTGGGAAACCCCTCGAGGCGCGAACCGCTCAGTACGAGGATGTCCAGCCAGCCGTCGTTGTCGTAATCGTAGAACGCGACTCCGCATCCGTTGGCTTCGACGATATATTTCACTTTTTCGACGCCGCCATAGTAGACGATGTCGCGCAGGCCCGCCTGCTTAGCCACGTCGGTGAAGCGTACCGGATAGGGCGCCGCCGCGGATCCGGACGCACAACGGGCGGCGGCCAGCGAAGCAAGAAAATCGCGCCGGTTCATTGCGCTGTTCCCGGTGGTGTGGGCGCGGCGATCTCGCGCAGCTTCCGCGTACGCTCCAGCAGTAGCTGCCGCGCGCTGGCTTCGTTCTTTTGAAAGACCTCGTACTCTCGCTCGGCTAGTTCCGGTTTCCCGATCTTGCGGTAGAGACGCGCCAGTACATAGTGCAGCCGGTTCATCGAGGGGTCCAGTTCAAGCGCCCGCGCGTACTCGGCGATTGCCTTTTGCGTGTCGCCCAGCAACTCAAGCCCGCGCGCCAAGTCCGCGTGCGCATCGGGATCGGCAGGATCGTTCTTCAAAGCCTCCTCTATATATGGAATGCCCTTTTCGGCCTGACGGAGCCCGATGTAGATCCGGCCGATACGCACCTTTGCCGCAGTCGACAGGGGATTCAGTTCCAACTCCTGGAGGCAGAGGGCGAGAGCCTCTTCGAGGTTGGAGTTAGACGCATGGAACTCGGCCAGGGCGATCCGGATCTCGGGCAGATTGGGGTCCGCCGCAAGCGCGGCTTTGTACTCTTCCAGAGCCTCGCGCTTGCCCTGGGCGTCCAGGTTCCGGGCCTTGGCGAAATGGGTCCAGGCCGAAGTTGGGTACTCGTCGGTAAGCCGCTGGAAGTAATGATAGGACAACTGCCGGTAGATTTCCCAGCGCAACAGCAGCACGGCCGCCGCGGAGGTCGTGGTGGGTTTAATCTTCGCGGCGATCGCCTCGGCCTTCAGCGCGTCGTCGCGCACCAGCCAGACGGCGGCCAGCAAATAGTCCCGCATCCAGTCGTTCGGGACCGGTCGAATCGAGGTCAACGTCTGGATCGATTCCGGCCACTGTGCCGCGGAGAGGAGCGCGGCGACCTGCTTCCACTTTCCGGTTGGATCCACCGCAAGCCGCTTTTGCAGTTCGGCGTTCACCTCGGCGGTGAACTCAGGCGCCGGGGGAACCCTCGCAGGCGGCAGTGCCTTTAATTCCGCCAAGTAGTCGACCTTGATGCCAACGTCCGCCAGTTCCCGCTTCGGAAGATCGCCGCGTTCAAATTTAGCGTTTCGTTCCGCGGGCAAAAGCAGACGATAGCGTTCGAACGCAAGGTCGGCTGCTGCGTCCAGGCCGACCACGGCCAGCCAACGTGCCAGCGGGAGAAACAACGACGCGTTGAAGGGGTCCAGCTTGCCTGCCTCCAGATATTCCTTGGCGGAGATCTGGTAATACTGCTGCGCGTCGACGATCTTGGCGAGCATGATGTGCTCGTACTTTGACTCGGGGAAACGTAACGACAGAGCATTACCGACTTGCTCGGAGAGCTTCAGATAGCCGATGCCCAGCAGGTGAAGGAAGTAGTCCGGGTTCGTTGAAAGAGGCAGCGCGAACTGAAAATACGGATTCGCTTCGTCGTACCGGCGCAGTGCATGGAGCGCCAGGCCCAGATACATCGCACTTTCCTGCGTGGGACTGGCTTTGTGGGCGTAGCGCAGGTGCGGCAGTGCCTGCTCCGGCCGTTCGGCCAGTACATAGGAGGCGCCCAGGAATAGCCGCGATCCCACCATTTCCGGTTTCAGTTTAAGACCGTGTTCGAAGGCCTCGATCGCTTCCGGGAATCGCTTGTCCAGGTACTCTACCAGACCTAGATTCTGATAAACCTCCGGCACCGCCCGCGGATACTTCTTGAGAATTGTCTGGTAGTGCTCGATGGCCAACGGGAAATTCCGCAGGGTTTCGGCCAGCTTGGCTGCCTCGAAATGAGAGGAGATGAACTCTTCATCGCCTGGAGACAAGATTGCGGGCTGCGCTCTGAGAGACATGGCCCACAACAGCGCGCACATCGCCGCTCTGGTAAAGCGATTCACTTTCTCTCCTCTGTACGTTCCGCTACGCGAATAAAGTGATCGGTAAAGAGAGAATGCAACATCACTTGCCTCTTGGGCATGTGGCACGTTGCGCAGTCGGCAGCCGCTTTAGGGCAGACCCGGTGCGGTTTGACGTGGCAACCGAGGCAGGCGCGGTCGAGATCCGCGGCGCGCGATGAGACGTTCACGTGCGGGTCGTGACACCGGCTGCAGGGCAAGCCCTCCGCTGATTCGTTGTAACAGCGGCTCAGCACCAATCGCTGAGAGGGGAAGCGCACCGTGTTCGGGCTCTGTTCGATGCGCCGCAATGCGGCTACGTCGCTATCGGCGGGAGGGCGACCGTGACAGACGCCGCACATCTGCACTTGCGAAGCAGCATCGAGCTTTCCCGGATGGAGGATTTGACGGTCCGCCCGCGCTGGATCTTCCTGCATCGCGCGGGCATGATTGGCCCCGGGTCCGTGACAGCGCTCGCAACGAACGCCCATTTCCTGGCGCGCCGGAGCAGGTTGTCCAGGCAGATACCCGGTGGTGTGGCAGCCGAAACACTCCTGGGCTTCCTTGTCAGACAAAGCGCGTCCCAGACTTTCGGTAAAGGATTGCGGATCGCGCTGTCCGGCTCCGGTGGTCATGCCGAAGCCGCCGCTCGCGTACCAGCTCAGACGGCTTTCGACGATGGCGCCGTTCTCGCGCCGGCCGACCGGGGTGATGCCCTTCTTGCCACTGCCGAAGGCCCATTCGAGCGTGATGGCCTGGCGGTCCGCGCCTTTCTCCGAGACCAGGCGGAGATCCGCCTGAAGAGTCAGCGTAGCGCCGGAAGAACGGTCCAGCCGCGAGTAAGGGAGACCCCCTTTCAGTTCCTTGATTTCCGCCGGCGGGCGCAGGGACCGGGCATGATTGCTTGTCTCCTGGCGGCGGTACAAGTCCGCGTGGCACCCTGCGCAGGTGCGTGAACCAACCCAGGCCGACGTCTGCTGCCATGGCCGGTCCGGTCTCCACGGCATCTGTGCGTGCGCTGCGGGAAGCCCGGCGGACAGCGCCGCGACCGCTAAGCGCTGGAGCAGGCGCTTCACTGCTTGTCGATCCCCCGGCCTTCGACGATGGTCAGGAATCGCCCTGCTTTTACGTTGGCGATGACGTCCTTCGAACCCGGATACGGCCACTCGATTTCGATGCGATCGACTGCTTCCGCCGTGCCCAGGCCGAAGTGCAGGCGCAGGTCGCTTTGCGAAAGAAATGTGGACCCGGAACGCACTTCCTGCACCTGCCGGCGCCCGGCCGCGGTCACCGTTACCCGAGCCCCAATGGCGCTACGATTCGATTTTACGCCTACCAGGCGAACGGACAAAAAATGCAGTCCGCTACCGCTATTGTGCAGCAGGCTGGGAGGCTCATTCATGTTGTTGATGAACAGGTCGACGTTGCCGTCGTTGTCGTAGTCACCCACGGCAAGTCCCCGACTGACGTGGCGCGCCATGACCGCCGGACCCGCCTGCTCGCTGACGTCCTCCAGCCGCTTGCCGTCCACATTACGGTAGAGCATGGAGCGCTGGCGGTATTGTTGATCGGGTAGCTTCACCTCGATCTCCGGATAGACGTGGCCATTGACCATGAACAGATCCGGGCGCCCGTCGTTGTCAAAGTCCAGGAAAGCTATGCCCCAGCCCATGAACTTCAGGTTCCGCCCCACGCCCATCGAATAGACCATGTCTTCAAAGAAGCCGTCACCATGGTTGCGATAGACATTAGGGGTGTCGTCAATGAAGTTAGTCTTTACCAGGTCCAAGTGCCCGTCGCCGTCAATGTCACCCGCCGCCGAACCCATGCCTGCCTGTTCACGGCCGTCGTCGCGATAGGCGACGTTGGCTTCCACGGCCACATCGGTGAAGGTTCCATTGCCGTTGTTGTGATACAGAATGCTGGCCTGGGAATCGACGGCGACGTAGATATCTGGCCAGCCGTCATGATCGAAATCGAGCGTGGTAACGGACAGCGAGTAACGGTCACTCACGGCGGCGACGCGGGACGGCACGGAGACTTCTCGAAACCGTCCGTTGCCTTCGTTGTGGAACAGCTGGTTCGTTTCACCCGGCAACCCCTTGGGGCCGCACATCACGTCCACGCCCTTCCAACGGCAGTTGGGAGACGCGCCGGGCAGGGGAATTGTGTCCTTGTTAAAGATGGCGTAGTTGGCTACAAACAAGTCCAGGCGGCCGTCTCGATCGTAATCGACGAAGGCGCAGCCAGTGGACCAGCGCGTGGCTTGTGGCAGTCCAGCCTCGACCGCCACATCCTTGAACCGGCCGTTGCCGGAATTCCGGTAGAGGCGGTTCTGTCCGTAGTAGGTGACAAACAGGTCAACGAATCCGTCGTTATCGTAGTCGCCCGCACAAACGCCCTGGCCCCATCCGGAACCATCAAGACCCGCCTCGCGCGTCACCTTCGAAAACGATCCATCGTGAAGATTGCGGTAAAGCTGGTGAGTGGGCGTTTGACCCTTTGGAAACCCCTCAAAGCGGCTCGCGGTCACGAAGAAGACGTCGAGGAACCCGTCGTTGTCGTAATCTATCAGCGCAACGCCGTTGCCAAGACTCTCCAGAATGTACTTCTTGGCGGTGTCGCTGCCACAATAGAACGAATCGGTGAGACCCGCTTTGCCCGCGATATCGACAAATTGCGGCAGTGACGCCGCACTCACCATAAGCAGGGCCATGGCCGCTAGACCACCCGCCACGACCCAGGAACGATACTTCATCGTGTCCTAATTCTACGTCCATCGGGCCCAGCCCGAAAGCAGCGCGGCGGCGTTACCACTCTATGCGGAATTTGAGCCGCACCGTCCGCGGACCGAATGGCTGCACGGGAATGATCTCCCCGAAGTTCGGTGCGGTGATCGATTGGCCGTTTGAGCTACTCTCCCATGTATGGCGGTTCAGCAGATTGTAGGCCTCGGCTCCTATGCGGAAACGTAGCGATTCGCGAATGGTGAATGATTTGAAGATCGTCAGCGTTTCATCCATGCGGCCGCATTGGCGCGCCTGCGGATCAATGCGCGGCATATTTCCCACTGTATAGTCGCCAGACGGGCCGAATGCCAGCGGGCGGCCCGTACGGGCAGCCTGTGCAGGGTTTCCTGCATTGAAGAGAAAGTTCTTGGCCGGATTGCCGAACTCCAGATCGCTACAGGAGTTGCTGCTCCGTGTCGCCACCCCCAACACGCGGTTGGCGGTGGAATTGATGGTCGGAATTCCAGTATTGAACGAACCCGAGAAGGAACCAGGCACCCCGCCCTGGTACTGCTGAATTCCAGAAATGTTCCAGCCGCCGACGGCCAGATCCATTACCCGCCCGTTGCCGAGGAACTTCTTGTTGCGGCCAAAGGGAAGGTCGTAGGAGTAGCTCAGCACCAGCCGCTGCGGAACATCGAAGCGGTACAGGCCCTTATCGAGCTTGCGGTTGTTCGGAATGGTAGGGAATGAGCCGAAGGCCCCGGGCGCCCATTGGCTGTCGGTGATGAACTTGGACACGGTGTAATTGGCGAGGAACGATAAGCCGCCGGCGAACCGCTTTTGAACCTTGATAATCGCCGCGTGATAGGTGCTTGAAGTACCGTTGGTGGCATTCTCCGCCACGCTTTGATACTGCGGAAACGGCCGAAGTGCCTGGTACAGCGATTGGTTCTGATCGAAGCTGGGGTAAGGCTGCGCGAATCCACGCGCCCGCACTTTAGGATCGTTGAAGGGCAGCTCCAGCAGCGGGCCGAGGTTCCAGTATTTTTCGGGTAGAGAATTGAGCTCCAGCCGGTCCGTGCCATTTTTCATGTTGTTGGCGAGGTAGGAAAGATCCAGCAAAAGGCCCCTCGGCAGTTCGTGTTGGACGCTCAGACTCCACATGTATGATTTCGGTGCGAGGGCGACGCCTGTCGGATCCTGCGCCTGCACAAGCTGGCCGTTTCGAAAACTAGGGTCGGTGTTTGGGATCTTACCAAGCACGTTCTGCGGGAACGGCTGGTCCCAGTTGTAATAGGGCGCAAAGCGATTCTGCGGAATCAGCGGTTCGCCGGAAGCCTGAAAGCCCGTGCGATCGGCGAAGGTCACGTTTGTATTTTGGATTCCGTGATAGAGAATACCGGCAAACCCCCGCACGACGGTCTTGGGCCGCCATTGATACGCAAATCCGAGACGTGGACCGATGTTGTTGAAGTGGGCATCACCAGCGGAGTTGGATCCGGTTCTGCCCGGCCCAATGCCGTGATAAACAATCGCGCCTGGGTGGCCATCGGCCCCGGGATTGGGCGTATTGATATCAAACCGCGAGAATTGTCCGTTCACCTCCGAATAGGGCAAGTTCACGTCCAGGCGCAACCCTAAATTGAGCGTAAGGTGGCTGGTTATCCGCCAGTCATCCTGAAGAAACGCGGCGAAGTAGCTCTGCCGCAAACCGAGGATGACCGGCGAGGCGACATAGGCAACTTGCGGGAGGCCAAGATAGAAATCCGCCCAGGAGTTGCCGCCTGTGGTGTCGGTCTGCGACGTCGCGTTCCGCCTCCCGCTCGTCCAAAGGGGCGACACCGTAGGCCGCGGAGGGATTCCTCCAAAGTTGTAGGCGCCGGCCGCGTCGGTGATCGTTGAGGAGCGGCTGTTATTGTTGGTATTGAACCTGAGGTATTCCACTCCCCACTTGAAGCTATGCGATCCGCGCCCGTATTGCATGGAGTAGTTGACGCTGGTGTTCGTAGTGGCCGTAGCATCGGAAAGGTTAAAGCAGAGGTTAAAGGCGCCTTCCTGCGCGCGATTGATCTCGATACGGGGGCAATTGCCATCGAACAGGCCAGTCAACCCCGCCGCGCTACCCAGGTTCTGACCGTAGTTACGCGCCTGGACGGTGCTGTACACGCGCGTCACGCCCACCAGCAACTGCTGGGAGAAAGCGGGGCTGAAGTTCCGGCTCCAGTCGATACGGCCACGGTTGAATCGCTGAATGTTGGCATTGCCGAAAGATTCGCCGAGAACGTCGGAGCTAAGGCTTTCCGGCCGGCTCGCCTGAAAGAAACCGCTGATCCGGTCCTTGGTGCTGATGTATTGGTCGCCTTTTATAGCCAGCAGCCATTGAGTGCTCGATTGTGGAGGGAGTGATCCCACGAAGTTGTTAATCGAGCCCGGCCCGGTGGGTTTGGGGATTTTATCCAAAAAATATTTGGATACTTTGCTTAGGCGAGTCTGCGGGATCTGGTTTCCCGGGAATTGTTGATAACGAGTATTGCCGGTGGCATCGGTGACGGGGTTGTTGGCGTCATAAATAGGTGAGAGGTCAGGAGCGGAAAAATTCCCGCTGCGCATGGCATCGGTGGCTACCGAGGTGATGCCGGTGGCGCCGCCCGACGATACCGTGCGGATATCCGAGTAATCGGCGAAGAAGAAGGTACGGTTGCGGCCATTGTACACTTTGGGGATGAAAATCGGGCCCCCGCCCGCGAAGCCGTAGTAATGTCCGGTTCCGGTCGGCCTCTTTGCGGCTTGCCAGGGTCGCGCATTGTATTCCTGGTTATCGTAGTACTCGTATGCCGCGCCGTGTAATTCGTTGGTGCCGGAACGGGTGGCAAACGAGATGGTTGGTCCACCGGTCCGGCCGTACTCCGCAGGCACTGAGTTGAGCATTGCCTTGAACTCGCCGATCATTTCAACGGAAGGTAGCGAGGGGGTGCCGAAGTCGCCTTGCGAGGTAATGGCGACGTCGGGTGACTGGCCGTCCAACAGAATGTTGTTGGAACCGTATCGTCCACCGGCCAACGTAGTCTGATTGGAAGGCTGATAGCCGGGCACGGTCTGCAGGTAAGCCAGGGGATTCCTGCGATTGGTTACCGGTAGATCGTCCTTCAGTTTCTGCTCGACGGTGGTGCCGACCGACGAAGTGGTCGCCTCCAGGATTACCGCGTTCGCCTGGACCTGGACCTCCTGGGTTTGCGATTCGACGCTCAACGGGACATTTACGGTCGATGTGGTGGCCGTGGCAACGGCGACCCCGGTGATTGAGTAAGTCTTAAAGCCGGCGGCGTCAACGCGAACCGTGAATTGGCCGTAAGGCAGATAAGGAATACTGTAGTAGCCTGTCTGATTGCTGGTCGCCTCAAACTTGGCGTTGGTTTCCGAGTTGATCACCTCAACTTTCGCGTCAGGAACAACGGCTCCGGTTGCATCCGTGATCGTGCCGACGATGGTTCCGCGCTGGGTTTGAGC
>JANXXV010000373.1 GCA_025350445.1 Bryobacteraceae bacterium
GGCGGATCGTGCGCGATGGCCTTCCAGAAATTGTTGATGTCGTCTGTGTTTCGAGTTGCCATGATGTCGTCATAGACGGCACGCACGTCAGGGGCGGCGTCCGCGTATTCGATCAAACCTAGTGTTGCCATTGTTGTTCCAAGATACACTGAACTTTGCAGCCGTTATACATAAAAGTTCACGCGCGCGACAATGTCGCTATTGTTGTTAGTCCGGAAGGATTGGCGGCGGGGACGGTGTGCCCGGACGGACCCACGCTGGCCGAACGCATCCCGCAATCGCACAAGGTAGCTCTGCGCGATTTCGAAGCCGGCGAACCGGTTGTCCGCTATGGCCAGGTGATAGGGCTGGCACTGCGGCCAATCCGTGCCGGGTCTTGGATACGCGAGGATGTGCTGGAACTGCCGGTGGCTCCGCCGCTGGATCAACTGGCCTTGGCTACGGAAGTGCCCGCAGCGCTTCCCGCGCTGACAGGCCACACGTTTGAGGGCTTTCGTAATCATAACGGGTCTATCGGTACGAAGAACATTCTGGGCATTACTACTACCGTGCAGTGCGTGGCGCCCACTGTGGATTATGCCGTCCGCCGCATCAAACTGGAACTGCTGCCCCGTTATCGAAATGTGGACGACGTGATTGCTATCACGCATACCTACGGATGCGGTGTCGCTATCGATGCGCCGGGGGCCGCGGTTCCCATCCAGACGTTGAAGCATATCAGTCTGCATCCGAATCTTGGCGGGGCTCCGCTGGTGGTGAGCTTGGGGTGCGAAAAATTGCAACCAGCGCGCATGTTTCCGGATTCGCATCTGCAACGGAATCTATTGCCGGTTTTGGAAGACGATCCGTATGTGATCCGGTTGCAGGATGAAGACCTGCGCGGCTTCGGCGATATGATTGCGGCGATGATGCGCGCGGCTGAGAGGCGTCTCGAGCAATTGAACCAGCGGCAGCGGACTCCGTGTCCGGCTTCGGAATTGATTGTGGGACTGCAGTGCGGCGGGAGCGATGCGTTTTCCGGCGTGACGTGCAACCCCGCGGTGGGTTATGCGGCGGATCTGCTGGTGCGTGCCGGGGCGACGGTTATGTTTTCGGAAGTGACTGAGGTGCGCGATGCGGTCCATCTGCTGACACCGCGTGCGATCAACGTGGATGTGGCGCGCGCTTTGATCCGCGAGATGAAATGGTATGACGATTATTTGCTGCGAGGCTCTGCCGACCGCAGCGCGAATCCCACGCCGGGCAACAAGCGCGGCGGGCTGTCAAATATTGTGGAGAAGGCGCTGGGATCGGTGGCGAAGGCGGGCAGTTCGGCGCTGATGTCGGTCGCCAGCCAGGGGGAGCGCGTTACGGCGAAGGGTTTGGTGTTTGCCGCCACTCCGGCCAGCGATTTCATTTGCGGCACGCAGCAGCTTGCCTCCATGAACATGCATGTGTTCACTACTGGTGAGGGCACGCCGTACGGACTGGCGATGGTGCCGGTGATTAAAGTTTCGTCTCGCACCGCACTGGCTGAACGCTGGCCCGACCTGATCGACATTGATGCCGGACGAATTGCCACTGGCGTATCCACGATGGAGGAGGTGGGCTGGGAAATTTTCCAGAACCTTCTCGACGTGGCCAGTGGACGGAAGAAGACCTGGGCCGATCATTGGGGTTTGCACAACGCGTTGGCGCCGTTTAATCCGGGGCCGGTTACGTGAGCTTTCGAAGTTTGCTGACGCGGCCTACTTCCACCCATTCGGCGACGTAAATGTTTCCGCCGGCGTCGAAACATGCGCCGTGCGGAGCCACGAATTTGCCTGCGGTAAAGGCGTCGCGGTTCTGGTTACGGATGCCTTCGTAAGTTCTGCCATCGCTCTGCTGCCCGTCGCCGAGCCGCACCAACGGCTTGTTATCAGCGTCGAAGAGAGTCACCACGGCTTTTAGATCCGGCATCAGAATCAGGCCTTTGCGAAATTCAAAAATGCTGGGCCAGCGGACCCCGTCCTTCAAGGTGTGCAGGGGCTTGCCGTCCATGGTGAAGTATTGAATGCGGCTGTTAGCGCCTCGTTCGCCCACCATCAGCAGCGGTTGCGGTCCGCGCGTATCCACAGCGATGGCGTGTGGCCAGATGGTGGTGCCCGGCGCGGTCTCTTTGCCCGGGTTGCGATCCATTTCCCCGCGCGAACCACCGAAAGTGCGGATGTAGTTGGTCTTTCCATCGTAGTGATGGATGTAGAACTTGCCATAGCCATCGGCAACGTAGATGTCGCCATTCGGTGCGATGGCGAGGTTTGACGGCTTGTATTCCTTGGCCGATTTATAGACGCCACTCATAAACGGGCAATGCAGCACCCACACGACTTCGCCATCGAGCGTTGTCTTGCGGACGAAGCCTTTCACGTTGTCACAGTGGTAGAGGAATTCCTGGCTGCCTTCGCGGCGAATGGTTAAGCCGTGCGCACCGCCGCGCATATCTGCTCCCCACGATTTCACAAACTTTCCGTCCGCATCGAAGATGGCGATGGCATCGGCACTTTTACTGCTGCTGTGAACCGTATGCGCGATGATCAAGCGTCCCTGGCCATCAGCGACTATGCCGTGCGTATTGCCGAACTTCAAGTCGTCCGGCAATTGCGGCCAATCGTGCGTGACTTCGTAGGTGTGTTCGCCCGATCCCATCACCGGGGCCTTGGACGCGCCTTTGGCGGAGGTTAGCGCAAATGCAGCGGCGGTGAGAAGACTACGGCGCGATAGAGGATCAACGGGCATGCGGACAAGTATCTCAGATTAGATTGTGACAAGTACTTTGTGTTGTCAAGCACCTACCATGGCAACATTTTGGTTTGAGTACTTCCGGCAAAATGCGTGGCCGGCGATGCCGTGGGACGCTGCTTATCGTTTGACGAACGAGGAACGGAGGGCTGTTGCTTCGTCCATTCAACACTTTCAACTGGGGGAAGGTTCGGAAGGCAAGGCATTTATTGAGCGAGCCTGCAGGTTCGACGATGATGCGGAATTCCTGTCGACGCTGCGGCTGGGCCGGTTTCTCGACCTGCACGGAATACCTTGGTTGAAGAAGCACTGGCGGGATCAGGTGTTCCGCCGTATCCGCCGTATGGCCTGGCTGGAGTTGATCATCGCCGTGCCTTACTATCGAGCGTTGCATGATGCGACGGAATCGCCGCTGCTGCGTGCGCTCCGCGGGCAGATCCTTCGGGACGAAGCCGCCCATCTGCCATAGCAATCGGGAACATTGGCGCGGCTGCGTGACGGGCGTTCGGCGATCCGGCGCGCTCTCACGGAACTGGTGCACGCGGTACTGCTCCATGCAACTGTGCTGGCGGTGAGGATTGAGCACCGCGGCGTGTTCTTGCGCGGCGGCTACACATTGGCGCTGTTTCGCCG
>JANXXV010000386.1 GCA_025350445.1 Bryobacteraceae bacterium
ATAAATGCGCGCGGGTTCCTTACTTCTTCACAGAAATGAACAGAGTCTGCGGCACGGTTTCGGGACCTAATGTGACGATCAACGGCTGATCGCCGTCCGGTGTATTCGCGGGAACCACCACGTTGAACTGATAGACGCCGACCAGTCCGGAGATAAAGCCGGCGTATGCGACTTGCGCGGTTGTTTCGCCAAACTTAAACTGCACCGGAGTAGACAGATCCGTTGCGCCGAGAACAACTCGACCAGCTACGGGAACACTGCTCGGGCTCACCGGGCCGAAGCCAACGCCGTAGAAAAGGAGAGTCTCGCCGGGCACGGCGGGGGCAGCCTTCAGATCGGGGATACTACCGTTACTCACGAATGCACCCGAGTTGGAATGAACCGCTGCCACGTACTGCTTATCGCCGACCTTGAACGACGGTGGAGCCAGCAGTCCAGGCGCAAGGGCTTTGATGGTCAGGCCTGCCGGAGCGCTCGACTGGCCTTTGTAAGTCAAAACTACAGGCGTTGCCGAATCAGCCGGAACATCGGCGGGCACCTGCGCATTCACTTGGCCAGGACTGACGTAGCTGACGTACGCCCGCTTTCCATTCACCGTAACGGTTACGCCATCGAGCGAAGACGGCGCGTTGTCGTTCGTAAAGTCGTCCGCGGCCCATCCTCTACTTGTTCCGGCGAGATTGGAGCCATAGATTTCAATGAACGATCCGGACGCGGCCGATGCGAAGCCGCCGAAACTCGATGGCGTAATAATGCCGTTCGACGTAATTGTTGGTGGCGTGAGCGGCGCGACAGAGAGGACAAGAACATAGTTTGAATCCTGCACTGCGCCGCCGGTGTAATTAATCAACGGAATCGTATCGTAAGGGGAAGGCAACACATTTGCCCGAACGGGCACGGCGGCGATCTTATCCATGACCGCCAGGCTGGCTGCATTGGCCACGCGTCCAAAAACAGTAAAGCCTCCGTTCTGCCCGTCCAGGTTTGAACGATTGTCCGCCAGATTGAAAAACCACTGGTTGGTCGCACTGTTGGGATCGTTGCCTAGCTTCGCCATCGCCAACGTGCCGCGCGTGTTGGAGACACTGTATTCATTGACTACCGCAGGATCCGCCGGGGTATCCACGCGACTGCCGTTCTGCAATTGAAAACCGCCGCCCTGGATGATAAAGCCGGGTACCGACCGGTGGAAAATCGAATTGTTGTAGGCGTTCTTGTTCATGTAATTCAAAAAATTGGCCACCGTCTTCGGTGCGGAAGCCGGGATCATCGTCACGTCGATGTCACCGAGATTGGTGTGAAACCGGATCACCGGCGCAGGCGTGCCTTGGCACCAAAGCACAGAGGCGAACAGCGGGATAAGACAGAGCGTGACGGCCAGACGGCTTCTCATAGGGATACTCGAAGTTTACCGCAGCTTTCGCTACTTCAGGTCGTATTTCGCCATCTTGTAGCGCATGCGATCCCGGGTGATGCGCAGCAGCCGGGCGGCCTGCGATTGATTGCCGCCGGAACGATCGAGCGCGTCGATCAAAGACTGGCGTTCCCGGTCGTCGAGCGACATTTCGCCACCGGCAACCGCGGCCAACGTGAGTTCCGGGGGGGCACCCGGAGCGTGTGAGGCGCGCAGGCTTTCCGGTAAATCGCGCACGTCGATGGTGTCTCCAAACGCCATCATGCAGGCGTTCCCGATCGCGTTCTCCAATTCGCGGACATTCCCCGGCCAGGCATATCGCGAAAGCAGAATCTGCGCCCGATGCGAAAGACCGGCGATTTCCTTTTTAAACTCCGTGGCGAATTTCCGAACGAAATGCCGCTCGAGCAACGGCAGATCCTCTTTGCGTTCCGCCAGCCCAGGCGTGCAGAGTTCCACCATGGCAAGGCGATAGTACAGATCGTCGCGAAACGTTTTTTCGCCGATCATTTGCTTCAGATCGCGATTTGTGGCGGCCACTACCCGGACATCCACAACGCGCGACGTTAGCGCGCCTACCCGCTGTACTTCCTGATTTTGCAGAATGCGCAGCAGCTTCGATTGCGTTCCAAGCGGCATGTCGCCAATCTCATCCAGAAACAGGGTGCCGCCGTGAGCAAACTCGAACAGGCCCATTTTGTCCTGCGTGGCGCCGGTGAAGGCGCCGCGCACATGGCCAAACAACTCACTCTCAAAAAGCGTCTCCACCAGCGCCGAGCAGTTGCACACCACGAAGCGGCCGGACGAGACTGGGCTCAGTTCGTGAAGCGCCTTCGCTACCAGTTCTTTTCCCGTACCGGTTGGCCCGGTGATCAATGCCGAACGATAGTGCGGAGCCACCCGTTTAATGCGGGCGTAGAGATCCCACATGAGCGGACTGCGGCCTACCATGCCGTGAAACTTGGTGCTCTCGGCGAGTTCGGCATCGATCTGCAATGCCCTCTGCCGCCGGCGCGCGTCCGCCGCTAGTTTTTCGATCTTCGAGCGTAGCAGCGCGATGGGGACAGGTTTGTTCAAGTAGTCGCTGGCGCCTTTCTGGATGGCTTCGACGGCGGACTCGGAGGAGTAGTGGGCGGTAATCAGAACGACTTCGATCGCGGGATCGAAGTCCACGATACGCTCCAGCACTTCGATTCCACCCATCTTCGGCATCATCAGATCCACGATGACGATTTGAGGATGCTCCTCGAAAACGATGTCGAGTCCTTCCTCCGGATCGGATGTGGTGAATATCCTGAGGCCCGGTTGTTCAAGTGCGGTGGCAATCAACTCCAGGCTTTGTGGAGTGTCGTCAATGGCCACCAGCTTTACGCTGGGTTCAGTGGCAGGCATGAAAGGCAATTCGAGTCTATTCTAGTTTAGCCCGGACAGCTCAGTGCCTGTCTTATCAGTTCTCGAAAAGCCGAAACATTAATGGGCTTCGCGATGTAGCCGTTGAATCCGGCTGCTAATGCCTTCTGCTTGTCGCCGCGCATGGCGAACGCGGTCAGCGCGAATACTGGAAGGCTGTGAAACTGGTGTTCGCGGCGGAGTTCTTGAATTACACCAAACCCATCGAGCACCGGCATCTGGATATCGAGTAGTACCAGATCCGGAGGAGTCGCGCGAATGGCGGATAGGGCGCCGGCTCCGTCGCCGGCTTCGGTTACGCGATAGCCTTGCGATTCCAGAATTTCGCGAACGAGTTCCCGGCCGATTGGGTCATCGTCCGCAACCAGGATTGTCTTCATAGAAAACCCACCCGCTTCACTTTTCGAACCGCGTCGAGCAACGTTTCCTTCGCTACTGGTTTCACCAGATAATCGGCCGCGCCAAGCGCGAACGCCATCTTCTTCTCGTCGATAACCGAAGTGATTATGACGGGTATTCCGGAAGTGGCTGGAGTGCTGCGCAATTTGTACAGCGTCTCCCAGCCGCTTTTTCCGGGCATCAACAAATCGAGCAGGATCACGTCGGGTTTTGCGTCGCGCGCGACACGCAGGCCTTCGTCTCCAGAGCCCGCGGTTAAGGGTTTGAACCCTTCCGACTCCAGGTAACTGACAACCAACTCGCGGGACGACTCATCGTCTTCCAC
>JANXXV010000407.1 GCA_025350445.1 Bryobacteraceae bacterium
AGCTTTTAAGCTCGATGGCTCGCTCCAGTTGTTCCGCGGTGTCCAGACTTTCATCCAGGCACACGGGCGTTCGGACGGCACGCTGCAGGACGGCCATGTCTTCCAGTGCATCCTTGGCGAATGGCTGTTCGAACATCATCAGGTCGAATTCGTCCAGCGCGCGGAAGACGTCCAAATGCTTCAGGGAATACGCACCGTTCGCATCTACGAATAGCGGGATGTCCCCGAAGCGCTTTCGGGCTGCCTTCACAATTTCCACGTCGTGCCCTGGTTCAATCTTCAGCTTCACCCGATGATAGCCATCCACAAGATACCGTTCGACGGTGGCCAGCATCTGGTTCAGATCTTCGTACAGGCCGACGGCCAGCCCTGACTTTACTTGCGTCGCGGTGCCACCCAGCATTTCATGCAGAGGCATTTTCTCTTGTTGCGCCGCCAAGTCCCAAAACGCCGTCTCCACGCCGGTCTTGGTAAAGTTACCTGCGGGTAACATGTCCAGCGCCGCATTCCAATGCGCGGGATCATGGAAAGTCTGTCCGATAATGGCCGGTACCACTACGTTGCAGAGTTCTTCCCAGGATTGCGCCGGGGTATCGCCCGAATAAAAGCTTCCCGACATGGGCGAGGATTCTCCGTAACCGGTCAATCCCTCCGAATGCAACTCGACTACAATGCCATCCTTCGATGTAACCGCACCGGAGCTGATGCGAAACGGCTCCACCAGCGGCACCGTAACGTGCGTGATCACCACGCTTTCAATCTTCATTTCGGTTGGCCTGGGAACTTCCAGATGCGCAGCGCGTTTTCGCCGAGGATCAATCGCCGATCCGAATCCGAATAGAACGCGAGCGCCTTGTCCACGAATTCGAGTTCCTTATCCATTGGCAATTCCCAACGCGGGCGAGGATAGCCAGTGCCCCAGACGATCTGTTTCCCGCCGAATTCTTCGTAAGTCGCCTTGAAAAACGGAATGGTGTCTGTATAGGGAAAGTCTTTGCCCAGGGAAAGCTCGTAGGGCTCTGACGCGCTCACCCATACTTGCGGAAATCGTTTCAGGCGGAACATTTTCCGGAACTCCGGCCACGGATCGGCTAAGTGCAGATCCGGTTTACCCAGATGGTCGATCACGATCTTCACCCCGGGGAAGCGTCCAGCCATGTCTTCCAGCATCGGCATCTGATGCGGCAGAATATAGTAGTTGAAAACGGCGCCCAATTTCTCCGCTTCCCGCCAGAGCGGATAGTGCTCTTTTGAGTTCAGCCAGGTGGACTTCGGGTGGTATATCGGGCTGAAACGCATCCCTTGAAACCCTCGTTCCGTAATCCAGTAGCGCAGGTTGTCGACAATCTTCGGGTCTTCCGGATTGAGCAGGCCATGCGCGACAAACAGATTGGGGTAGCGATGCAGCGAGTGATCGATGTACGAATTGTCCCAACCGAAAAACCGTGGATTCACCAGCACCGTGTAGCGCAGCCCGAAATCCTTCATCTGCTGGACCTGGTTCTCAATAGGCGCCTCTACGGGAACGCGCTTCAGGTCAGGCCGTTCGGGATGATGGAACGGAAACTTGGGATCAAAGGTCCACACCTCAAGATGGGTGTCGATAATCAAACGGCTTCGTTGCCCTTGCATGAGCCCAGCCGCCGTTTGAGCCAAAAATGTCCGCCGATTTAGAAACACAATAGATCGAGGGTATCAAACTGGAGGTGAACTTGATAGATGCGCCGCGATTTTGTATCCTCGTCCCTAGCCATGCGATTACTCATCTGTATTCTTGCGTTGTTTCTGCCGGCACCTGCCGCCGAGAAGAAAGTGTTCGGTCCCAAGGGAGGCCCGTACAGCCCCGGGCTTACGGTGGGAGAATTCCTTTACGTTTCAGGGCAGGGCGCGAAGAAGGCGGATGGATCAATAGCGGCGTCGATGGACGATCAACTGCGGCAGTGTTTCGCCAACGTCAAGGCGATTGTGGAGGGCTCCGGATTGACTATGGAGCACGTGGTGATGGCGCAGGTTTATTTGACCGATGCCAAGAAGGAAGACACGCTGAATGTGGTTTGGAAGGAGTTTTTTCCCACGAATCCGCCGGCCCGTTCGACGATTGGAGTGGCGGCGCTTCCGGGAACTCCAGTAGAAATGAGTGTGGTGGCGGTGACGGACCTGACAAGAAAAACACGGGTGGCGCCGGCGGGTTATCCCGCCACGTCGCCGCTGGCACCCGGGATTCTGGTGGGCGAGAGGTTGTTTCTGTCGGGCTTTCTGGGCCGGGACATAAGGACCGGTACGATACCGGACGATCCCGCTGCGCAAGTGGAACTATCGATGGACCGCATGCGCCAGACACTGTTGGCGGCGGGTATGGACTACCAGAACCTAGTGTTCGTCAATCCTTACCATACCGAGAAGATGCCGGCGGGTGTGATGAATAAAGTCTATGCCAGCCATTTTGAATTCGGCAATACACCGGCGCGCGCAACGATTAAGGTGAACGACTTGCCGAACGGCGCGAGCATTGAATTCAGCGGCATCGCCGTGCGGAACCTGCAACAGAGGCGCGCCGTGCGCCCCAGGAACATGCCGCCCAGCCCAACCGCGAGCCCTTGCGTCTTCGCCGGTGACACGCTGTATTGTTCCGCGAAATCAGGATTCATTCCAGGGCCGAAGAGTGGAATCTATGCTGCCACGATGGAGCACCAGTTGCGGCAGACCATGCGCAATCTGCTGGACGGATTGGAAGAGGCGGGGATGGACTTCTCAAACGTAGTGGCGACCAACGTGTACCTGGACAACCTGAGTGACTTCGCGGCGATGAACCACGTATACACCCAATACTTCGTGGACGGCGTGATGCCGGCGCGCACCACCGTGCAGCAAGCGCCCCCTGGCGAGCGCAAAGCCAATGCGGAAGGCCGCTGGCCTACGCTGGAACAGATTTCGATTGTTGCGGTGAAGTAGCGGGCAAGTAGCGGGGGCGCACCAGAACGGCGTAGCAGAAAATTCCTGCGATCAGGAAAATCCAGATGGCCTGCATGGGAGCGGTGTAGCTTCCGGTAGTCTGCTTGAGCCAGCCGCTGAGGATGGGAGCGACAATTCCCGAAAGATTGGAAGCGCAATTCTGCAGGCCGGAGATACGCCCGATGGCGGCTCCGGGAATCATGGTCTGCGTCAGCGCCCAGAAGTTGGCGGTGGCCAATCCCAAACCGGCCAAGGAGAAAATGGCGAAAAACAGCGCCACTGTCTGCGACTCCGTCATGCCGCCGATCAACTCAGTGGAGGCAAGAATGAAGCCCATGATGGTGAACCCCTTGCGCACTTTGACTGCGTCGCTGCCGCGGCGGATCATGCGGTCAGCCGCCCAACCGGAGAGCGTGGCCACAATCGCCATTCCGCCGAAGCTGAACATTGTGTAAAGCCCCATGGAGTTCAACGAGAGATGACGATATTCCACAAAATACGCAGGCATCCAGGTGACGCAGAAGAAGAGAAAGTAACTGTAGCAGAACGTCCCTAGTAGAATGCCCCACATTACCGGGCTGGCCATCAGTTGCCCAAAGGGGATGGAGGGAGCGGGCGACGCGATGTTCGCGGCAGCTTCCAATTGCCGGTCGTCGTCTTTCACCAGAAGCAACCACGCGACGAGCCATAGCAAGCCGGCGCCGCCTGCAACCAGAAACATGATTCGCCACCCGAAAGAACCGATCAAGAGCGCGGTTACCGGTACGCCGATGGCGGGTCCGATCTTTGCGCCTGCGAGATAAATACCAACCGCCAAGCCCCTTTCCTGCTCATGGCAATGGAACCGGATCCAGCGCAGACTGGCGGGGCCAACGACAGATTCGCCAGCGCCGAGAAGGAATCGCAGTCCGATGAGCTGGCCGGTGGATTGAACCATTCCAGTCAGCGCGGAAAATACAGTCCATAGCAGAAAGCCGATTGCATATGGGATTTTCACTCCGTATCGATCCACCACCCAGCCGGCTGGGATTTGCAATAGCGCGTACGTCCAGAAGAATGCCGAGTTGAGGAACCCGCGCTCGGCATCGGTCGGATGAAAAGCATTGCGGAATTCAGGGAGAGTGAGAACTACCGACAGATTCGCCCGGTCCACGTAGGCGATCACCATTCCCAAACTGAGCAAGCCGACGACGATCCACTTGCGACGGCGGGCTTGGGCGGAAGGGGACACGCTTTACTTGAGCACCGGAGCTGGTTCCAAATCACCCGCCCAGATCGACTTGAATCGCTCGAGTCCTTTGGCTCCGGCCAGCAGCAAGCAGATCGCGCCCAGCAGAGGACAAACGCCCGCAATCAAAAGCGCAATGCCGAATTGTTTCTCGGGCCCCAGTATCCAGCCGGTGATGAGCGGAGCCGCGGCCCCTGCCATTTGCGACACTGTATTCAGATAGCCGATGGTGCGGCCCACCATGCCCGCCGGCGGGGCGTGCTGTGAGATGGCCCAGAAATTCGAATTGCCGATCCCCGTTGAACAAACGGAGACAAGCAGGATGGGGAGTACCGCTTCCCGGCCTGGAAATACAAGCAGCAATAAGACCGCTGCGGCTCCGGTGTATCCGGCGGCGGCGAATAGGACCCGCACCCGGAAGACCGAACCCACACGCTTCACCACGCGGTCCGCGATCACTCCGCCGATAATGTTCAACACCGCCATGATGAACATCGGAATCGATAGCACGCGGCCCATTTCCAGCGTGGTAAAGCCGCGCGTGGAGGTGAGATAGGTGGGCACCCAAGTCAACAGAAAGAACCAGTAGTACGAAGTGAGGAAGATGCTCGCCGACATGGCCCAGACTGTTTTATTCCGCACGGTTGCTCTCCACGGCATGTCCGTTAGCTTCGATTCCGGCTGCGGGACGGCAGGCTTCACAGGCACCACCCGGTCCGGAGGAGCAAGCCATAACCAGAACGGGAGCCATAGCAGCGCGCCTAACCCGGTAATGGCGAACATGGCGCGCCAGCCCAACCGGTCGATCAGCAGAGTTCCCAGAAGCGTCCCAATCGCAGGCCCGGCATTCTGGCCTGCAATGTAGATGGCAGTGGGGAGCCCTTGTTCCGCCCCGGCAAAATTACGCCGTATGAACGATAAGCTGGCGATAGGCCCGACGGCTTCCGCCAGACCTAGTACAAGACGGAGACCAAGGACATCGGGTAAGCCGCGGCTCAACGCGATGGCGGCCGAGGCCAGGGACCAAACCAGGAATGCACCCGCATACACACGCTTGATTCCAATGCGGTCCACAATGAACCCCGCCGGGATTTGAAAAAGGGCGTATGTCCAAAAGAAAGCGGACAACAGCATGCCCATGGATGATGGCGGGAATTGGAAATCGCGCATGATCGCGGTGGCGGCGATGCCCAGGTTGCCGCGATCGATGTAGCTAATCAGTATTCCAACGAAGATGAGAGCGACGACGATCCAGCGGCGATTCATGTTGCACCATCATAAACCGCCTGACCGTCCTTGAACACTTTCACGATGCCCAGCGGATCCATTGCGGGCGTTTCATATGTAGACCGGCTTGCCACATGCCCGGCATCGAAGACCGTGAGATCCGCGAAGTAATCCTTCTTCAACAGACCGCGCTCCCGCAGCTTCAATCGTGAGGCCGGCTTTCCGGTTATTTTATGAATCGCTTCCGGCAAAGCGAGCCAGGCTTTTTCGCGGACCACCGTCCCTAACAGCTCCGGGAACGTGCCGTACAAACGCGGATGGGCCTTGCCCTTCACGTAAAAGCCGTCGCTGATGATGGAGCAGAGCGGATGCGCAATTAACTCGTGCAGATTGTCTTCGCTCTGATTGAACGAGATTACGTTGACGGCAGCACGCTCTTCCGTCAGCAAATTCAAAACGGCTTCAGCGGGATCGGAGCGCCGTTGCTCCGCGATCTCCGCGATGTTCAACCCCACCAGGGTTTGGTTGGCGTCCGTTGCCACAGCCGAGATGGTAATGTCCGTCCACAACTGCGCCCGTAACTGCTCCACTTCTTCCAGCAATTGCTTTCGAATGCTTGCGTCTATCAGCCGCGCCAGCAGCTTTTCAGTGCCACCGTCCAGCGCCCACTGCGGCAGCCATTGTGTTAAGACCGTGCTTCCACACTGGTAGGGATAGATGTCGAATTCCACGTCCATGCCCTGCGCGCGTGCTGCTTCAATTTCGTCGAGCGCCGGTTTCTGCAAGCCCCAGTTGGTGCGGCCCGCTGCCTGCAAATGCGAGATCTGCAGACGGCAACCAGTGGCTCGGGCCAGGTCCAATTGCTCACGCACGGCGTCCACGAGGCCCGACGAATAGCTGCGCATGTGGGTGGCGTAGAGCTTCCCCTTTCGGGCCACCACTTTGGTGAGAAGCTCGAGTTCATCCTTCCCCGCGCTCGATCCGGGCGCATACATCAAGCCGGTAGAGAACCCCGGGCAGCCGGCGTCAAGTGCGTCTTCGAGCAAGCCGGACATGCGATCCAGTTCGGCAGCGGAAAGCAAGCCCTGCCGCAATCCCGCCACCGCGATGCGCAGGCTGCCGTGCCCAATCAGCGGCGCCACGTGCAGCTTGGTGCAGGTTCTGCCGGCGGCCTCCAGGTACTCCTTGGCCGTGGCCCAGCCCCAGTCATCGGCGCGACCCAGGATGCCGGCGCCGAACTCGTGCAAGGTACGCGGATCTCCGGATTGGGGAAACGGGGAGAAGCCGCAGTTGCCCACCACTTCCGTGGTGACTCCCTGCTTTACTTTCTCCATCCGGTCTTCCAGAACCTGCAGGTCGGAATGGCTATGAAGATCGATAAAGCCGGGCGCGATCGCGAGGCCGGTGCAATCCAGGGTTTCGCAATCTTGTGGATATGCGGGCAACCCTACATCCACGATGCGATCCCCGTCAATCAGTAAGTTTCCGTGAACAGGTGCTTCACCGGAACCATCGAATAGAAGTCCGTTCAGTAACGCGAGCATTCGCCTCCGCAATCTTATTAGGATACTGCGGAGGTTTAAGCCGGCGCACTTTGCCAGCTTAGCGCGCGCCGGCTGGCATTTGGGGGCGGGGTGACGCCATGTCGGGTGCGGCAGGCGGGCCAGTCCAACCCACCACGGCGGCCTCCAAATTGTCGCGCCACGCGTCGTCGCCGCCATCCGGATAAATGCCTTTCTGAAGGTCGGCGAGCTTTAGACCGGCAACTTGCAGATGCGGAAGTTCCCAGCTTAATGGTTCCAGTCCAACTTCCTTGCCAATCTCTTGAAGACGATTCCAATAGCGTTTGTAGGCGCCAACCGTACTCCAGCTCCATTGATTGTTGAGCCACAAAACAAAATCCGCGGCGAGGCCGTGCTGATGGTAAGACTCCCATGGCTGGGCGTTGGTGACCTTCGCCCCCGGCCGAGTGCGTCCCTGCGCATAGAGCCATGCCTGACGGGAAGGTGAGCGGAAGCCCTCAAACAATCGGAGTGGGATTTGTTCCGAATCCAACCGGGTCAACAGATGAGTGACGGACTCGCGCATGGCAGGGTGCAGTGCATCCAAATCCGTCCGCCGGGTGTTTGGGTCCGGAATGGGACTACCGGCAGCACTAAACGCGGTGACCGGTGGCCCTCCGGAACCCACGCCGCCGGTCCCTGATCCCGTCCCACTGGTGCCTGAACCCACGCCCCCCGTGCCGGAACCAACGGGGAGATAGAGAAGAGGTTTACGTCCGAATTGAATCATAGTCTGCTCCTTTGTTGTAGGTAATGTCTATTTCTTCGCGATGGTGATGAGAGCTTTTCCGGACGATCCGCCGATGGTCTGCACTTCAAATTCTCGCGGACCTTCGGCGGCGTCGACTGCGGCGCCGATGTCCACTTTCAGCTGCTTGTTGTTGACATATTCGGAATCGCCGATGGTTAACCCGGTGCCATTCATGAATACGACGCGGGCGCCGGGCAGAAAGCCCGTTCCGTTTATGGTCACCACCTGATGCTCGCCTTGTTTGATCGTTGCGTTTTCGACACCGCTGGCCAGGATAACCGGTCTTGCGGCTGAGAATATCGCAGCCACCGCATAACTTGCCATGGCTTGACCGGCTTTTCGGAGTTCAATATTGATCGGAGTATTGGGATTTAGCGGCTTCACCGACGACAACACAAAACCGACACGCTCCGCAGTCCCATCCCCATCGCGCGCGATGGTCAATCCGTCCGGCGCAGCAGACAGGGCCAGCGTCGATTCGTCCATGAACCGCCCAACGATTGTTCCAGACACCTTGAAATTATCGGTTGCAAACTTCGCGGCTTCCGCGGGCGTAATCGAAACCGTTGTGATCAACGGCGTAAAATTCAAGCGCGTTACGAAATGGCCGTCCACATACGCGTCGAGTAACCGCAGGTCGACACACGAACTATAAGTACTATTGGGATCGGAATAGTACTTGGACTGCTCAGCTTTGGTGAGCAAGAAAGAGGATGGAATGAAAATAGTAAGCACCTTGGCCTGCTGCTTGGATACCACGGTGTTTGCCGCGTAGGCGCTGTCGTTCAGCCGGTTCAACTGGTTCACTGTCTGGTTGGGGAACATGGTTTCATAGGCGCTAATGAGCGGACCGTTGAACGCCGCAACGGCAGGCGCGAACGCCGGTCCAAAAGTAGTCACGCCCAGCAAGCCGGCGGCAATCGTGCCGCTGCCCCGCAGAAGCCGCAGGGTGAGATTTCGCGGATCGAGGTACTGTCCCTTTTCTGCTACGCCCCGCAGGGAAGTGAGATCTTCACCGTTAACGGCGGGATTCGGGGGCGCATTGAACGGGTACTTCATCGGAACGGACTGAGTCAACGCAATTAGCGATTTCACGCTATCCGGGCACCGCTTCTCCATGTCTTTGATCAAACGCGCGAGACCAACGGAGGCGGCCGTCATCAGCCATTGGTACTCCCCATTTCGATTCGCGACGGTGATCTGCATTGCAATATAACGCCGGCCAATGCGGCGGCCAAAAGTGTCGGCTACGCTCTTGGGGCTCATCAGGCTGCGCGTTAGCTTGAGATAGTTTTCATTGTATTTATCGATCTCCGCGTTCCCTGTGGGAAGTGGCGACGCAGGTATCGGGTCGGTGGCGTTTTGGGCCACGGCTCGAACTAGAATCAGAGTCGTTAACAAGAAGGTTTTGTGGGCGATGGTCAGCATTTCCGCTCTCTCCAACCTAGAAAGCGTGTAGTTGGTCCATCAAGGGACACAATTTGGGTGAATACTAGATATCGGAAAGATAACCCAGCGTGCCGTTGCTGTCGCCCATGGATTCCACCGGAACACCCATGCGGTCCAACATGGCGACGTACAGGTTCGTCATCGGAGTTTCATCGGCGTAGCGGACGTGCCGGCCCGGCCGCAGTTTTCCGCAGCCGCCGCCTGCCAGCGCCAACGGCAGATTCCCGTGGTCGTGCGTATTGCCTTCACTGAGGCCGCTGCCGTAGGCGATCATGCAATGATCCAGCAGCGTGCCATCGCCGTCCGGCGTGGCCTTCAGCTTCTCCAGCAAGTAGGCAAACTGCCTGGCGTGGTGGCAATTGATCTGCGCCACCTTCTCAATCTTTTGTTTGTCGCCCTGGTGATGAGTCAACCCGTGATGCGCTTCCGGAATACCAATCTCGGCGTACGACCGCGGGCTCTGTTCAATGGCCAGCAGCACCGTCATCACGCGGGTCATGTCGGTCTGGAACGCCAGCGTCATCAGGTCGAATATGATCCGCGAGTGCTCTGAAAAGTCCGCCGGGATGCTGGCCGCGGGCGCGGGCATTGACGGCGTCTTCTGCTGAACGTTTGTCCGCTCCGCGTTGGCGATGCGTTTTTCAATGTCGCGAATGGAAAAAAGATACTCGTCCAGTTTGCGTTTGTCGGCGCCACCCAGACTGGCCTGCAAGCGCTGTGCATCGCTAACTACACCGTCCAGAATACTCTTCTCGTACTTCGCCAGCCGCGCACGCCGGGCGGGATCGCGCTCAATGTCACCGCTGCCGAAGAGTCTTTCAAAAATCGCGCGCGGGCGGATCTCCGGCGGCATCGGCGACGATTCCGATCGCCAGGAAATGCTATTGCTATAGGCGCAGCTATACCCGTTGTCGCAACTGCCGCCCTGCACTCCCTCCTCGCATCCCAGTTCCAGCGAAGCGAACCGCGTCTTCCCTTCCAGGCTGCGTGCGGCAATCTGATCCACCGATACGCCCACCTGAATATCCTTGCCGTAAGTCTTCTTGGGATGGACTCCGGTGAGATAGCTGGCGCCGGCGCGGCCGTGGTCGCCCGGTCCGTCGCCCAAGGCGCGCCCGGTATTGTGCGTCAGCCCGCTCAGCATCATCACGTCGTCACGAAACGGTGCGAGTGCCTGGGAGATGCGCGGCAGTTCGCGCGGTAGCACCGTTACCCCGGCTTCTTTCGTGGGCGTCCACTGATCCATCACGATGCCGTTTGGTACGTAGAGGAAAGCCATCCGGCACGGCGAGATCGCTTTCACTTTGGCCGCGTTGGCGAACGCCGGAATCATGGCGTCGAGTAGTGGCAGCGCGACCGCGGTGCCCAGTCCCCGCAACAGAGTTCGCCTGGCGAGTTGCTTACCTGGAAACATTGCTTCCTCCATCCACTCTCCGCATTTGGAAAGGCTTGCTATTCACAATCTCCAGCACTATCGCTGAAAAACGATCTTCTTTCGCCGCGGCGCTCTCTACAATTTGATTCACGGCCGCTCCATCGTACGGCTCAAGGCCGCGCCCTAAAGCATAAGTCAGCAGCTTCTCAGCGAAGTTGCGGGAGAAGCCGGCGGACCTGCCCCGAAGAATCTGTTTCAGATCTTTCGGCCCGTGGACAGGCGTTCCGTCCGGCAGCACACCGGAACTATCAATCGGGAATTTGCCGTCGTGCGTTCGCCATGCGCCTGCCGCATCGTAATTCTCTAAGCCGAAGCCGATGGGGTCCATCTGGTTGTGGCACACCGCGCAGCTCGCATTCGCACGGTGCTGTTCCAGTCTCTGCCGCAGAGACACCTCCGTGCCGATGTTCGCCTCCTGCAATGCGGCTACGTCCGGAGGAGGCGGAGGCGGAGCCGCACCCAGTAAATTCTCCAAAACCCACTTGCCGCGAATCACCGGCGAAGTTCTTGTCGCGTACGACGAAAGCGTCAACACCGAAGCCTGCGTCATCACACCACTGCGGCGTTCGCCATCGAGTTCTACCCGCTGAAACGCCTCCCCCTTGATTCCCGGGATTCCGTAGTGGCGCGCCAGTATGCCGTTCGCAAAAGTGAAGCGGCCATCCAGAAAATCAAGAATGCTACGGTCTTCGCGTATCACCGCTTCGGCGAAAAGGATGGTCTCCTTGCGCATGGCATCTACTAACTCATCGTCCACTGTTGGGAATTGTGCACCGTCCGGACGCTTGCGGTCCAGCAGGCGAAGGTTCAACCATTGCGAGGTAAAGTTCTCCACCAGTGCAGCGGACTTTGGGCTCGCCAGCATTCGCCGGACTTGCCCTTCCAGAACACCGGGCTGGCGAAGCTGGCGCGCATCGGCCGCCTGCAAGAGTTCTTCATCCGGCATGCTGCTCCATAAGAAATAGGAAAGCCTCGATGCCAGCTCGTGCTCCCCGACCGCGTACGTCCCGGCACCATCGCGCTCGATGCGGAACAGGAAGCTCGGCGACATCAGTACGCTTTGCACGGCGACGCGAATGCCCTCCTCGAAGGAGTCTCCCTCTTTCTGAACCATCGCCACCAAGCGTGAAAGCCGGTCGATTTCCTGTGCCGTCGCTGGCCGTCGATACGCGCGCCGCGCCAGGTTTTCCACTACCCGGCGCGTGCATTCCGGTGTGTGACTCCCGTGCTTGTGTCCGCAGACGAAGATGCGGCGGTAACTCTCCGGCGATTCAGCGCTGGGATTATATGGGCCGACAATATCCAGGTACTCCACATAAACCTGGCGGCGCCCATCGGGATTCACGTTGCCGCGCGGGTCGGCCAAATCCGCAAATTCAGGAAACGAAGCGCGCATCGCGTGCTGCCCGGCGCGCACTCTGTAGCGGACCGTGGATTCGCTTCGACTGTAGCGGTAGTCAATGTTGCCTTCCACCACATCGGTCTTGATTGGCTCACCATCCAGCCGGAAAACCATCTCCACCGGCGGGTAAGCTTTCCGGTTCTCTTCCTCGTTCGCCTCCATCTCTCCGGGCGTGAATGGAACTTCCCTCTTTCGCTTGGAAGCGGAGGCCTGCGCGGGAGTGCGAACGTTGCGAGCCCGGTAATTCGTCAGGCGCATGCGGAATTCGTACTCCGCGTCCACCG
Organism: Bryobacteraceae bacterium; assembly: GCA_025350445.1. Next base: position 12,291 of record JANXXV010000407.1, read on the forward strand.
GAAAATCGAAGGTCCCGTACAGTGCGCCGCGCATGGAATAGGGCATCACATTTGCACTGGATGTGCTGTCATCCTGATTCTTTTTCACCAGAAAACGGGCGAGCCTGGAGGGCTTCACGGTATACGGTTCACCGAAGACGGCCACGTTCGATAGTTTGCGTGCGGCGTTGATGTACTTTTCCATCAACATCGGCGAGAGAGACAGCACGTCGCCGATGTTGTCGAAGCCGTAGCCGGAATCGTCGAGCGGAAATTCATCGGCCGGTTGCAACGAGACGCCAAGCAGATCGCGGACAGTGTCGTTGTATTCGGCGCGGTTCAACCTGCGCGCGGTAACGCGGCCGGGGTCGAAATCGGGTGCGCCGCTGGAATGGCCCAACAGACTCTCGAGCCATTGCGTAACGGCCGCCATCTCCGCTTTCGGCGGCGCCGGCAATCCGGGAGGCGGCATTTTTCCGCTGCTCAGCCGGTCGAGAACTTTCTCCCAGACACCCAGGTCTTTGGAACTGAGCTTGTCATCGAAGCTCAGATTCGCGGTCTTCAACTTTGGGTTGTGGCAGGAATAGCAGTTCTTGGCGAGAAACGGCGCTACGGTTTCCTGATACTCCGGCGTCTCCGCCCGCAAAGACAGGCAGACGATGGCGCTGAGAGTAAGAAGACGGGTCATCTAAAAAGTCTTCAGCCGGATATTCCGCGATTCAATCTTCATCGCGGCCTTCGTCACATGGAGTTGAATCCCGATCTCGCCCTCCATCTTGCGGTTCGCCTTATCGTCGTCAATCACCACGCTCATCACGCGCCCGTTCAGCAACTGGATGATGGTGTTCCCGCGGGCGATGATGTGCAGTTCGTTCCAATCGCCGGACTTGATCAAACCCTTTAGTTCGTCGCCGTCGCCGGTGGATCCCACCGCGCCCACCTTCTTTCCGTCCGGTACATACGATACCTGCCCGCGCAGCGCCAGAAAGCCTCGGCCGCGCTCTTCGTACACTTGCCCCGTATACACCTGCTTGCCGTCGATATCCGCCTGATAGCCCTTCATCACCCACTTGGCCACGTTGGGAAGTTCCACGCTGCGATACTGCACGCCGCTGTTTCCAGTCTCGCCTGTCAGTTTATATTCCAACTTCAATTCGAAGTCCGCCGGCGAGCCGCCTTTCCAGATGCAAAAGATATTCTGCTTCGGCTGGTGCTCGGCGGTGGTTGCGCCCACCATGATTCCATTCTCGACACGCCAGAAATCCGGATCGCAATCCCAGCCCTTCAGCGAATCGCCGTCGAAGATCTTTTGGAATCCAGTTTCCTCCAACGGGCCGACTGCAGGGCCGCGCGCCTGGCCAAATAAAAGAGCACTGCCAGCCATTGCTAATAATAGAGTGTTTCGAACGATCATGATGCCTCCAGACCACTTTAGATTGTGTCACTGAAATAACGACATCAACCACTCCCTTACGGTCGCGGCTCGGTTATTTCTATACAGCTTCCTGGCGGGCTTCAACCTTTACCCAGCTTCGATTCGCTGCCGATTGCAGCACAGCGTCAGTTACATAGTCGGTTAGCAGCGCCTCGCGAAAAGTGGGAGCGGCGGCAGCACCGCTGCCAAGTCCCGAAAGGAAATCGGCAACCTGATGGATGAACGTGTGCTCGTAGCCGATCTGCAAGCCTGGCACCCACCACTGCTTCATGTATGGATGATCGCTATCTGTCACGTGAATGCTTCTCCATCCCCGCAGCCGGCCCTCATCGCGATATTCAAAGTACTGCAACCGGTGCAGATCGTGCAGATCCCAGATGATGGAAGCGTTCTCCCCGTTGATCTCCAGCGTATAGAGCGCCTTGTGACCTCGGGCGTACCGCGTAGCCTCGAACGTGGCCAGCGACCCGTTTTGAAAGCGCGCCAGAAATGCGCTGGCGTCATCGATGCGAACCGGCTCGTCCTTCCCCGTCAGATTATGTTTACGGCTCTTGATGAATGTTTCCGTCATCGCCGTTACTTCTTCAATCTGCCCGTTCAACCACATTGCCGTATCGATATTGTGCGCCAGCAGATCACCGGTAACGCCGCTGCCGGCAACGCTTGCATCCAACCGCCACAGCCCTTCCCCGCCCTGCGGCAGATCGGCGGAAATCGTCCAGTCCTGCAAGAACACGGTCCGGTAGTGGAAGATTCGACCCAGCCGTCCCTCGTCAATCAACTGCTTGGCCAGCATCACCGCAGGCACGCGGCGATAGTTATACCAGACCATGTTTGCGACGCCGGCGTCTTCCACCGCTTTCACCATGGCTTCAGATTCGGCAGGCGTCCGGCCCAAAGGCTTTTCGCACATCACCATCTTGCCGGCCTTCGCCGCGGCTATCGCGATCTCAGCGTGGGTGTCGTTCGGGCTGGCGATATCGATCAGATCGATCTCGGGCGATTCCACCAGCTTTCGCCAATCGGTCTCGACCGACTCGTAGCCCCACCGCTCCGCGAAAGATCGCGCCCGATCGCCGCTCCTGGCGCAGATCGTCTTCAAGACAGGCCGGTACGGTACATCGAAGA
>JANXXV010000448.1 GCA_025350445.1 Bryobacteraceae bacterium
AGCACGAGGGCACGATCTTTACTTCGACAGCGCTCGCATCGCAGGGAAAACACGAAGGCACGATATTAACGGTCGCCGTGGTGGCGTCACAAGGGAAGCATGATGGCACGATGCTTTCCTTGGTAATTCCCATCGCAGCAACGTACTGAACGCCCAGGGCAAGCATGAAAACAATCTTTTTAGTCATTTTAGTATTCCTTCCGAACAGTGGAGTGGTAGAACCTAGGACTAGAGTATCTGCCCCCGGGTTCCCTCGGTGTTTTCCGATGAAGGTTTTCCGATCCTGGAACTAAGGTGGTGTTCTGTTTAGGTTTCCAATTCACTAGTGGCAGTGAGTGGATTTTGGGGTAATATCAAAGACAGGGTTTATCCTATGACTAAACCGCACTCCAAAGGGGTCCTCGAACGCGGCGTCACATCGGACCTGTGGCGTCACACGCTCTCGCAGATACCGTCCTGCTTTGGAAGAATGGTGTATCTGTCGTCGCTGCGTGCTTCAAATACCGGACGGTATGAGCACCACGGACTGGCTATGATGTTCGGAGAAGCGCAGGCGGATAAAGCGCTGAGAAAGACGCATTCGGACGCATTCAACGAGTGGCTGAACTACTCGCTCGAACAGCAGAAGGCCGACCTGGACCTCTATTTGTCCGCCCAGCAGGCCGACAAACGGGAAGTGATTGAGAACTGGGCCGCGCTGATGCCTTACCGTTACTTTTTGCCGGCTTCGGCCCGCGAGATGGAGCGCAACCTTTACATCGTCGACCTGGAAGCGCTACTGGCGATGCTTAAGAACGATTACGGCGTCTCTTCCCCTGATCGAGACGCATAGCCACGCCCGTCACCTGGACACGTCGATCTCTTCGGGAAATCCGAAGATCTCCGGATTGCACTGTGAGGCGGGGTGCGGCTGAAGCACCAATTGATTGTCACTGAGATTGCACCAACCGCAGGCGTAACCCTGCCGGTGCTCCAGGAAATAGATGGGCCGTTCCGATTCATGAGACCAGCCGCTGTTGACGATCTTACGCCGGGTTTCATCGATCACCACCAGGGAGCCGGGCTGAATCAACGGATACATCGACCAGTCTTCCGAACCGATGTAGGCATAGCGGTGGCTCTTCAACTCCATTCCGTTCAACAACATGATTGGCAGCTTACCCCACCGCTGAATCATGCGGCTGAGGTAGGTGGTGCGCCTCAAATCGATGCCGGGATCAAGCGCCAAGGGCAACTGCACCTCTCCGTGGCCATTGGGCTGAAAGCCGACCAGGTGAGTTCGCGTCACTTCGACGTGAATGGAATCGCTCGCCATCAGCGATACGTCGACGCCGTACCAGTCGAGCACCTCCATAATGTCTAACTTATAGATGGTGCAAAGAGAATATAAACGGTAGATAGACGGAACTGTCCCCTTATTCTCCACATCGGCCAGCCGACTGAGAGCGATGATGTACTCGTCATTCTTGCGCCGGGCAGCGATTTGAATGCTCGCTTCTTCCACATCGCGATATCGCAAGTTGAGTTCTTCCCGTTTCTTTTTAAGCTTTTGGCCCGCTTCCTCCATCCTATAATTAACCCCTGCAAACGCCAATCCTGGGAATCCCCTCAATCCATACGGGGGTTTCAGGAAAAGACCGTTTCTGGACTAGAATTATAGCTATGCGGCGCAGGGAAGACAAGCTTGCGCGCGAAATCTGTTCTGATTTCAGAACAGATTTTTTCGGGGGAGGCCAAATTTGAAAATTGTGGTGGGAATCTCAGGAGCCAGCGGCTCAATCTATGGATTCAGGCTCCTGCAGAAGCTTCGGACCCGTCCGAATATCGAGGTTCACCTGATTCTGACCAGGTCCGGTGAGAAGACCGGTTTCCTGGAACTGGGCAAAAAAGCCGCGGATTGGAAAGGTTTATCAGATTTTTCCTACCCTTTGGAAGATATTGGATGCCGGTTGGCTAGCGGAAGTTTCCAAACGGACGCGATGGTGGTAGCTCCGTGCTCTATCCATTCCATGTCGGCCATCGCCGCCGGAATCAGCAACAATCTGCTGGTTCGCGCGGCTGACGTCATTTTGAAGGAGCGCCGGCGGCTGATTCTAGTGGTTCGGGAGACTCCGTTTCATCTTGGCCATCTGCGGACCATGGTGGCGCTTACGGAGATGGGCGCCATTATTGCTCCCCCTATTCCAGGGTTCTATCATTATCCGCAAACGATTGAAGAGCTGGTGGACCACAGTGTCGACCGGATTCTGGATCTGCTGGGCGTTCCGAGCGAAACCGCGCAGCGTTGGGATGGACCCGCGATACAATCCTAGGGTGACAAGACGGTCGAAAGAGCCGAAAGCGCCGAAAAGCGTGGCATTCCAGGGAGAAAAGGGTGCGTTCAGCCAAGTGGCGGTGCAGCAATTGCTCGGCGACGAAGTGACCGTGGCGCCCTGCCAGCGCTTTGAAGATGTTTTCCGCGCGCTGAGCGGCGGTAAGGTGGACGCCGCGGTGATCCCAATTGAAAACACGCTGCACGGTTCGGTTCATGAGAACTACGATCATTTGTTGAACTTCGACCTGCCGATTATTGGCGAGACGCATGTTCGCATCTCGCATAGCTTGATTGCTTGCCCGGGCGTGTCGTTCAAGAAGATAAAGAAGGTCTATTCTCACCCGGTGGCGCTAAACCAGTGTCAGAAGTTTTTTGCCGCGAATCCACAATTTGAGCGGCTGAGTTTTTATGACACGGCGGGAAGCGTCAAGATGATTATGGAGCAGAATCTGCCGGACGCGGCGGCGATTGCGTCGTCGGTGGCGGCCGGAATCTATGGCGCGAAGGTTTTGAAGCGGGGTATTGAGGACGACCGCGAAAACTTCACGCGGTTCTTTCTGCTCAACCGGCCGGGTCAACCGTTGCCGCCGCGCGACGGTAAGGCATGGAAGACATCTTTGGTTTTCACTACCCGCAATACTCCGGGATCGCTGTTCCGGGCTTTGAGCACGTTTGCGCTGCGGGATCTTAGTTTGGCGAAGATCGAATCCAGGCCCTTGCGCGGGAAGCCGTGGGAGTATTTGTTTTACTTGGATTTTTTGGGGCGCGTGGATGATCCGGTGAGCCAGAAGGCGCTGGGGCATCTGGCGGAGCTGGCGGACTTGTTGCGGGTGTTGGGGTCTTATCCTAAGGGTGCTTAGCAGCGCGACCTGGGGGTCGCGCGAGGACGTGGGCGTCCGCCGTCCTACGCACCCATTTCAGCGCAGTGTGAGTTGAGGAGAGATTGGCGGTTTTCGTGTCTACCAGGCTTGCGACCCTCACTTGCGATTCGGTGATGTGCTTTTGGCCTTTCGGCCAGACTACCCAGAGAGCTCCTGCGGGAGCCAGATGCGCCTGCGTTTTTCCAATCTGGTGTAGATCGTTCTGCGATTCCATGCCTAGGAATGGGAAGTCGGCCGGCTGCTTTGTCGAAGCCTTCCAGCCGGGTACAATCGCTTGTAGAGTGGTCAGGAAGGCCGCGTCTTGGATTCCGATTACCGGCACGGTCGAGCCCGGCTTTACGCCTAGCTTGTCTAACAGGCTGGGCGGGTTCTGAATCTTTCGCAACCACCTTTCAGCGGCTGGGCCGAGATCGAGAAGCAGTGCGCCATCCTCAAAGCTTATGCTTAGCGTCCCCCGGCTGCGGTTACCCGGGAAATGTTTTGGAACGGCACCTTGACGCGAAAATCGCCGCGAAACAGAACATAACCGGTTTCCAGCAGGGCCTTGCCTTCCGAAGACTGCTGATTCAGGTGTCCGGTGCAGTGCGCCTCTGCCCCCATCTATCCCTCCACTAAACGCCTTCGACTAAACGGCGCAAAAGCGCCACTCCCATCTTCATGTCTTTCAGCTTTTGGGCTCGATCTTCGATCTCGCGCTCGACGTTCAGTGGCCCGGTGAATCCCACTTCCTTCAATTTGGCGAGAAAGAGATCCATACCGACGGCGCCCTGCCCCAGCGGCATTTCGATGCCAAGAGCCTTGGGGGAGCCTTTGGGCGGCCACGAACCGTCTTTGGCGTGCACCGAAATCACATGCCGGCCCAAAAGGCCCAAAGCCTGAATGGGATCGCCGGTGCCATAAAGGATCATGTTGGCTGGATCGAAGTTGATGCCGAGGTTGCTGCGATGGACGTCTTCAAAGAACTTTAATAGTTGATCGGCCGGCTCCTGCCCGGTCTCCAGGGCAAACGTTTGCCCGTGGCCGGCCGCATGATCGCAAATGCGCCGGATCATATCGCGCACGGCGATATAATCTGGGTCGGCGGGGTTCTCCGGGACGAAGCCTGCGTGGCAGGCGAGGCCGCCGATTCCAGCCGCGGCGGCGAAATCGCTAACCTCAATAGTGCGCGCCTCCCGTTCGGCGCGAGTGGCGCGAGGGATGAAACCGACTGTTGCTTCCACTGTAGGAATATCGGCGTAGCTTTCCCCGGTATAGCCGCAGAACGCCGTGATCACGGTGAATTGCTCGGATTCGAGAGCCGCTTTCCACAGCGCCGCAGCGCCCTGCAGCGGCAAATCGCCGGGGATGCCGAGCTGTCCGCAGCGTACGCCCAGCGACTTCGCCTCCCGGATGGCGGCGATTGGATCCGGCGTCGCCCAGAACATCACGCCCGGTTCTAAGGTTCTCAAATTCGGCATGGCAGTTTCTCTCCGTTTTTACTCCGCGCCTCCAACATTAGCAGGGTTAATTTGACGGCGGCGGCGGATTCCTCAGCAGGGCACAGATCGGGCTTCCGGCCAGATTGGCAGCAGTCCACAAAGTAGGCCAGTTCTGCTTCAAAACCGTCCTGTTCGGAAAGCGGCAACAGGCCTGGTTCGCCGCTGGCCAGGTACAGGTTCGCTTGATTGGCTGACGAACTGTACTCAAAAGTGCCGCCGTCCGTGACAACGGTGTACTCCATGGAAAATGGGTACGATTTTCGGTGATGCCAGCCGCCGGTGACAATCACCGAGGGGAAATCGCGATAGTGGAAGACGGCGGTGATGGCGTCAACCCCATTGGGCGTGTCTTCGAAGCCGGTGGCGGAGACGGCCTGGGGCACGCCGAACAACTTCACGCAGAGATCGACATCGTGGATCAGCAGATCGAACACGCCGCCGCCGCTGAGAGCGGCGTCGTGCAGCCACTTGCTCCAGGCGGGCGCGGCACAGCGGCGCCGGAACAACGCCGCATGCACCCGGCCGAATTCCCCAGAGGCGAGCGAAGCGGCCAAAGCACGATAGGCGGGGAGGAAGCGCAATACTTGCGCGCCCATCAGAATTTTTCCGGCGCGTTTGGCCTCGGCGATCATTTCATCGGCCAGGGCGCCGGTGAGGGCCATCGGCTTTTCCACCAGCACGTGCTTGCCGGCGCGCAGTGCGGCCAGCGCCGTTTCGGAATGCAGATTCGTGGGGAGACAAATGTCCACCGCGTCGAGGGAGGCGTCGGCCAGCAGGGCGGGAACGTCGCGATATTTCGTGACGGAGGAAAAGTCGAACGTTTCGCCCGGCCCGCCCAGATTGCCCTGGATGGAGGTCAAATCGCCGGTCAGTTTCTTCTCGTCCTGGCTATACACCGCTGCGAGCGTTGCGCCGGGAACGGCGCGCAACGCCTTGAGGTGCATGCTGCCCATGAAGCCGAGCCCAATGACTGCTATCCGCATAGAAACGGATATGGTAGCAGGGTGGCGCTGCTACGTGTTGGGTTACATATTGTAGACCTGGAAATTGAAGCGTTCCGGGGGCAGGCTCGACACCGGATCAGGCGCCATTTGCGTCCAGGTTTGAAATGCGGTAGCGGCGATATTGGTGTTCAGGTAGAACAGAAACTGGTCGGAGAAGCAGGCGATGGGCGGCGGCTGGCGGAAGGTGAGACGAAGCCCCACGGCCTTCCGCAATTCAATTCCATGAGTATCCACGGCCTTGTCGGCCAGCAGCGTGACGAAGCTGCTGCGGCCGGCATGCGGCCAGACATCATGGCGCAACACATTCCGCAATTCCCGATTGATGTCGAACGTATTCTCGCATTGGCGGATCCACTCGAGAATGTCGTTCCCCCATTGCCAGTGGTTGATCAGATTCTTGTATTGATCGACGAGATTCAGCGCAAGATCCATCTTGCGGCGGTCGACGCCGGCATCGGGAACCACTTCATCCAGAGCCTCGGCGGGAATCATATCCTCGGATTCAATAATGTGATTGGCCATGCCGATCACGCGGTTAACGTGCCGGATGGGTGTGGACGAGTGAACAAAGAGCGGCGGAAGCTCATGCTTCTTTTCGCCCGGAATCTCGACGAACTTTCGATCACCAATGATGTCCATATACTCTCCCTGATGGAACATATCGACAACGGAGTCGTTTTTCGTTATCCCAGCATCCTGCCATAAGAGACGCGGGATTGGCAAGTAGGGTTTCAGGGCGGCGCTTAATGCCATGCGGTGACTGCGCCACCGGCAAACCGAAAGACCGCGGGTGAGCGCTACCTGCGGACGTCCGGGGCTGTTTCCAACTGGCGTCCCGGAATGGCGTGACTCCGTTGGATACCCTGGTTGGCTACACTGGAGAACATGCAAACGGAAAAACTCTGGCCCGCCTGGCTCGCGTGTTTGCTCTCACTCTACCCCGCTTACTGGCTGGCATCGTTCCTGCTGTTCGCGGCGCCGGCGCTCGGCCGCGTTGCATTTTCCGGCCATACCCTTACCACTCTTTCGGTCGGCTTCCAAGGTATCAGCGCCTCCAGCCGTCCGGCGGCTCCCGTTCCGGCGAGGCGCGGATCGGGAGGCCCATCCCTGCCTGTAGCAATTGGTGCAGCCGCCGTTCTCGCGCTCTGTGCGCGAAGGCATCCCCTGTGCGCAGGGTTGACGCTGGCGATGATCGGCGCCGTCGGCACTTCGCATTTGGTGTCGCGCATGGTGTTTCGGAATCAGTGGGGCACTGATGAGGTTTCGGGCGCGCTCGTCTTCTTCGCCATGCTGTGCGCGGGCCTGCGTCTGATGCTTCGGGGCTTGGCGCCGGAGGGCTACCTGCGCCGGATTGGAATTCTTTACGCCTCGTTCGTGATTCCGGCGGGCATCGTACTGGCCTCCGCCGGGCTGCTGTTGTTTCACCGGCAGATCCCGTCGTTCTATATCCCGATACTGCTAGCTCCGGCTGCACTCGGTGCGCTGCTCGTCAGCTTCTGGCCGGTTCGCCGAAGCGAATGCGCCGCCATCACGTGGCACCCCGTGGCCACACTGATGACGCTGGCGATTCTGATCGCAGGCGGGGGCCGCGCAGGCGCGCAAGCACTCGAACGAGTACGGTACGACACTGCAAATGCCGCCATCGCCGCGCTGCCCTCCATCGCTGCGGATCTTCCCTTTCCAAAGATGTTCTTCCAAAAGGGCGTGAATTTCACAGCGGAATTCCCTGGCGGCTATCCTTCGGACAGCGCGCGGGAAATGTTACGAAATCTACCCAAACACGGCGTCAATTCCATTGCGCTGGTACCCTACGGCTTCGTCGATCGCAATACTGGGAGCGTCCGGTTGGGCGGCAGAATGGAAGGGGACGAAGGAATTGAACAACTCTCCCGGCTGGCGCACCAACTGAACATCAAAGTTCTGCTCAAGCCGCAGACGATGTCGCAGTCGGGTTACCCAGGCGACCTGGAATTCGCTTCCGCCGGGATTCGCGCCGAGTGGTTCGCGCAGTACCTCAAATTCGTGGAGCACTACGCGGAACTGGCGAAACGTGTTCATGCCGATATGTTTTGCGTCGGCGTGGAGTTCCAGAAGCTGGTGAAATACGAATCCGAGTGGCGCAAGATTATCGCCCGCGCCCATGAGCTTTATCCGGGGCCGCTTGTCTATGCGGCCACGCAAGGGCCGGAATTTGAAACCATCAACTTCTGGGATCAACTCGATTACATCGGCCTGAATAACTACTACCCGCTGCCGGACGACCTTTCCACCACCTCGATCGTGCAGAGAGTGGAAGCGGTGCAGAAGAAGTTCCAG
>JANXXV010000455.1 GCA_025350445.1 Bryobacteraceae bacterium
CGGCACCGCGGACGAAGTCGCCACGCTGATATCGTTTCTAGCAGGCGAAGAATCGTCCTACATCGTCGGCGAGTCCATCGAAATCAACGGCGGAATGCGGATGGAGTGAATCAGGCCAACATCTTCTTCATCACTTCCCCATGAACGTCGGTGAGCCGGAAACGGCGCCCTTGAAACTTGAACGTCAGCCGCGTGTGGTCCACGCCAAGACAATGCAGAATGGTCGCCTGCAGGTCGTGGACGTGGACCGGATCGGAAACGATGTTGTAGCTGTAATCGTCAGTCTCACCCACCACCTGCCCGCGCTTCATGCCGCCACCCGCGGTCCACATCGTGAAGCACCGCGGATGATGATCCCGGCCGTAGTTCGCCTCCGTTAGCTTCCCCTGGCAATAAACGGTCCGTCCAAACTCGCCGCCCCACACCACCAGCGTGTCGTCCAGCAGGCCGCGTTGTTTCAGATCGGTGATCAGCGCGGCCGTTGGTTGGTCGGTGCCTTTGCTCTGCAGCGCCAGGTCACGCGGCAAGTCGCCGTGTTGATCCCATCCCCGATGATAAAGCTGGACGAAGCGCACATTCCGTTCCACCAGCCGGCGGGCTAACAGACAGTTCGCCGCGTATGTACCAGGCTTGCGGGACTCCGGACCGTACATTGCAAACGTGCTTTCGGACTCCTTTGAGAGATCCATCAAATCGGGTACCGACGTTTGCATCCGGTAGGCCATTTCATACTGGCCAATGCGCGTATCGATTTCCGGGTCGCCGTAAACCTGACTGCGCATCTTGTTCAGTTCGCCAATGCTGTCCAGCATGCGGCGTCGCGTCGAGCGCGAGATGCCTTCCGGGTCGGCCAGGTAAAGCACCGGGTCGCTGCCGGCGCGGAACCGTACGCCTTGATGGCTCGACGGCAGGAAGCCGCTGCTCCAAAGGCGCGAGAACAACGGCTGATCGGTATTGATTGCATGCGCCTGCGATAGCAGCACCACAAACGCCGGCATGTTCTCATTTTCGCTGCCGAGACCATAGCTTACCCATGCGCCTAGGCTGGGCCGTCCGGGTTGCTGGCTTCCGGTCTGGATGAACGTGATCGCGGGATCGTGATTGATCGCATCCGTATTCATCGTCTTAACAATCGTCAAATCGTCCACGATCTTGGCGGTGTAGGGCATCAATTCGCTCACCCACGCGCCCGACTGTCCGTGTTGTTTGAACTGGAATGTGGGTGCGGCCACCGGCAAAGAGCTCTGGCCGGAAGTCATGCCCGTAATGCGTTGCCCCATTCGGATCGATGCCGGAAGTTCCGACCCCTGAAACTTATGCAACTGCGGCTTGTAGTCAAATAGATCCAACTGGGACGGACCGCCCGACTGGTGAAGAAAAATCACCCGCTTGGCCGTAGGCGGGAAATGCGGAACGCCTGGAAGCGTCGCCCCGAAGCCGCTCTTCTCCAACATCGCCCCCAGCGCGGCGATTCCAATGCCGGTGCTGGTGCGGCTGAAAAACTGGCGGCGCGTAGATGTCAGATCAATCATAAATTACTCAAGCTCGGTACGTGCTTCACTCAGGTAATTGCTACGGCAGCAGCCCGGGTGGGGCGGTCCCCCAGGACCGCGCGGGATGCCGTCGTCCCGCTGCCGGAAGCGGGACGATGGTTCAATGCGCCAGCCACACGAAATGCTTGCGGGACTGTACCCGCCTGACTCAAGCACATCCCCACTTTACTCTTTTGTCACCGTCTCATCAAGGTTGAGAATGGCGCTTGCCACGGTTGTCCATGTAGCCAGCTCAACCGGATCGAACTTAGGATCCGCCGGCGACTGGCCCGTCTTCAGCAGGCTCTCGGCGGCTTTGCGGTCCCGCGAGTATGTTGCTAATTGCTCTTTGGCAAATCGCTCCAGAACCGCCAGTTCCTTCTTCTCCGGTGTCCGCGCGGTGGCGAGTTCGAACGCCAGCGCCGCGCGTTTAGCCGGATCGCGTCCTGCTTCCCGCAGCACACGTTGCGCCAGCACGCGGGCCGATTCCACATACGTCGGATCGTTCAGCAGCACCAATGCTTGCAGCGGCGTGTTCGTCACCGTCCGGCGCACAGTGCATTTCTCCCGATCCGGCGCGTCGAAGGTCAACATCTGCGCCGGCGGCACGGAACGCTTCCCGAAGGTGTACATGCTGCGGCGGTACAGATCCTTGCCCTCGCTCTGAGCGTAGGACTGCACCGTGAATCCATCGCCAAACGCCAGTTCCTCCCACAATCCCGCTGGTTGATACGGGAATACGCTCGCGCCGCCGATTTCGGGATTCAGCAGTCCGCTCACCGCCAGGGCATTATCCCGAAGCATCTCCGCCTGCAGCCGGAACCGGGGGCCGCGCGCCAGCAGCCGGTTCTCCGGATCCTTTTCCAGTAACTCAGGAGTCACGCGGGAGGACTGCCGGTAAGTCGCCGAAGTGACAATCAAACGCTGCATCGCCTTGACATCCCACTTAGTCCGGATAAACTCGGTAGCAAGCCAATCCAGCAGTTCGGGATTCGACGGAGTTTCGCCCTGCGAGCCGAAGTTCTCCGCCGTTTTCACCAGGCCCAATCCGAAATAGAGTTGCCAGTATCGGTTTACGGCAACCCGGGCGGTGAGCGGATGCGACGGATCCACCAGCCACTGCGCCAGGGTCAAACGGTTCGGCGTCGTCCCATTAGTGCTGGGTAGAGGCGGCAGCACGGCGGGCACCCCAGGCGTTACTTTCTCAGTCTGATTTCGATAGTCGCCGCGCCCTAACACGAATGTATCGCGCGGCTTTTCCATCTCCCCCATCACCATGGTGGTGAGGATCGACTTCTTCAGTTGTGCGGCATCCTCGCGCAGCATTGCCAGATTGGCAAACTGCTTTTGCATGGCCTCAGGCGCGATATTCCGCAGGTAATAGTCCCGCAGCCGTTCCTCCTCGGCTTGCGTTGGCTTGCCGCCTACCCCGGAAAGAATCGCCTCGATCGGGTAATGAACGCCGACGTATTCGAGTTCCTGCGGCGGCAGAACCCGGCTGTAGAAACGGAGGTCGTCCAGGGAACCGGTAAACGGTTTCGCGTCTGGTTCCTTCACCCCAATCCGCATTTCCGCCGCGCTACGTATCGGGCCTGACAGTGCATCGCTCAGGACATCCGTCTGCTGGACCTTACCGTTCAGGAATAATTTCACTCCCGACGCTTTGCCCGTCCCATCGTAAGTAAATGCGAAGTGCGTCCATTCCCCCTGCGTGAAGCGATCGCGGGTGCGGACTTGCACCGTATTCTCCGGCCAGTGCGACGTCACCCGCACCACCAGGCGGGCCGCCCGGCGCTGAATTCCCACCAGGACCGGATCGTCAAACCACACCTCGTAGCCGCGCCGGCTCTTAGCGTCTTCCACTTTCTCCAAAATCGGCATCGGCTGTTTGCTGCCGCCGTAGCGCAGCCACACCGCCAACGTAAACTTGTCATCGCGCTCGAACGATCCTGTGTCACCCAGCGTGACCAACGTCTGCCCATCGAACGCGGCGGACCGCGCAACCTGTCCAGGCCCGAAAACCGGATCGCCTTTCAACGTGCGTCCGTGCTGGTAGCGGCCTGAGCTGTCCGCCAGGCTGCCGTCCAACTCGTAGTGGGCCGTCAAGCTCTCATGATTGATAACCGGCAATAGCCCGGCGCGGGTGGCCTGCCATTGCAGTTGCGCGTCCTTCACTTCCTGCGCATTCACTGCGGCATCGACCGCCTTGATCGCTTCGCTCAGTTCTTTCTCGCGGGCTTCCTGCTCCGGTGTTGGCAGTTTGAGAAGCGGGTCGGCGTTACCGTCGCGGCCGTCGAGTCCCTTCTCAGCGACGGTGTTGAAGAACGCAAAGAACTGGTAGAACTCCTTGTGGCTGATCGGATCGTACTTATGGCTGTGGCAGCGCGCGCAGCCCATTGTCAGCCCCATCCAAGTTGTAGATGTGGTCTCGGCCCTATCCGCCACGTATTCCACCAGGTACTCTTCGGGAATCGCGCCCCCCTCGAAGTTGATCATGTGATTGCGATTGAAACCAGTAGCCAGCTTCTCTTCCTTACCGGCATTGGGCAACAAATCGCCCGCCAATTGAAGGATCGTAAACCGGTCGAACGGCATATTCCGGTTAAACGCCCGGATCACCCAATCGCGCCAGGGCCACATATCGCGATGGCTATCGATGTGGTAGCCGTGTGAGTCGGCATAACGCGCAAGGTCGAGCCACTGCATGGCCATTCGTTCCCCGTAACGCGGCGACTGCAGCAAGCGATCCACCTGTTTTTCGTAGGCCTCCGCCGACTTGTCCGCAAGAAACGCCCGCACTTCCGCCTGCGCCGGAGGCAGGCCGGTAAGATCGAAGG
>JANXXV010000490.1 GCA_025350445.1 Bryobacteraceae bacterium
GCACTACCGCACTTCAGCAAGCCAGCTTGTCCTGCCTGTTAGTGCCGATCCAAAAGACGTCCGGTCTCACTCGGGGCCCTCCGGTTTTCCGATTTCAAGATATTGGTCGGATTTTTCATTCCGACAGGCTCCTAGAGCGGCCTCATCGGGCGGCAAGAGGACGGGTCGAGGGGGAAACTTGACATTCTGGCGACATAATTAAAGAACGCAACATTGACTACATCGGTTGTCCGTGCCCACGAATCCGACTTGAAACTTGTGGCCGCTCTTCTCCAACGGGATCGGAAGGCGACGGCGCGTCTGGTGCAACTGCATGCGGACGTGGTTCACCGTTACGTCTGGCGGAGGTTGAATCCCAAGGTTGATTTAGTGGACGACATTGTGCAGGACGTATTTGTGGCCGCGTGGCGGGGTCTGAAAACATATTCCGGTGAGGCATCGCTACAAACCTGGCTGGTAAGCATCGCGCGCCACAAAGTGGAAGATCACTACCGTCGAACCCTGACGGCGCCGCTGGAGAGTATAGAAGGCGAGGAGGAGACGCCCACGATTGCCGATTCGGTGGATCTGGACATCGTTGTGGAGCAGAGCCGTCAGGCAGAACGCGCGGCTAACATCCTTTCCCGGATTCCGTATGAACATGCCGTGGCGCTCCGTTGGCGCTATTGGGAAGGCCAGTCCGCTCGTGAGATGGCGACCGCAACCAATAAAACGGAAAAGGCAGTGGAACGGCTGCTGGCGCGGGCGCGCGATCGCTTTCGAGAGGCCTGGATGCTGCACGAGGAAGGGAAATAATGGACGACATCATCCGAAAAGCGGAAACATCGGACCTTGCCCCTGAGCACGCCTCGTCGCGATTGAAGTCGCGGATCCTGTCGATGCTGATTGCGCTGCAACAAGACGAGGGGCCCCTGCGGATTCTTTCAGAGAGCAGGGATTCCGGCGGGCAGTTGTGCGTATTTGAGCGCGCCGTGGCAATGCTTCCTTCCGAAAAACTACAGTCCCGAAATCCCTGCGCGGTGTGCCACGCGCGGCTGTTGGGTGAACATGTGGAGGGCGCTCCCATCTATTGGCCAGGGTGCCCGTATGCACGTTATTGCGGGCACTGACGCCTCATGCGCCCGCTCAAAATACCTTGACGAATCCGAACAGGTTCTGGAAATTCATTAACTTGGTATTAGCTGGCGGGTTAAGCGAGGCAGCGAAGGGGTTGGCCGACATGGTTTCGCTAAAGCTATAGCGCAGACCCCAACCGGCGCGCAGCATGACATCCGCTCCAACCGCGACCGGCCAACCGAGCCTGTTTTGGGTGACGTTGTCCTGGCTAGAGAACCGCACCCATGCGGGACCGGCGGAAAGGAATGGCCGGATGCGGCTGGATCGGGGCCTGAAGTAAACCAGGATCTCGCCCGCTACGGCGTATTGTTTGCGAGTGACGCCGACCTGCCGGAGGTTCCCGCCCGAAACCTCGGTCGAGACGATCTGATTTCGATTCCAAATGTAGCGGGCTTGCAAGCTAATCCAATCGTTCCAGTGATATCCGATTGCCCCATTGAAGGCCGGTCCAACTTTGGAATCGTAATTGGAGGCGCTTGGCGGGGAGGGAGTGGCGGTTGCGGCGTTTGACAATGCGGCGGCTCCGCCTAACCCGGTGACGAACACTTGGGCTGAAGCGGAGCCGGCAAAGGCAAAGGTGAAGAGAAGCGTGATCTTTAATTGCAAATACTGAATCTAGCGCAAGGACCTACTGCGCCGCCAATCCCGCAGCGCTGGCGGGGGCCATAACGGTATTCACTGAAGTCAGCGAACCGTCCGGCGCGATGTGAAATGTAACGATGCTCGCGGCATTCGCCGTCAGCACCGAGAGAAATCGACCGTTGCCGCTGAAGGCCGCGTCGATCGGGCCACCGGCAGGCGTTGCGCCCAGGCGTCCATCCAGCGTCAGGCTGCCGTCTTTTCCGATGCGGTAGAGACTGACCGTGCCGCTACCCGTGTTGGTTGTATAGGCGTAGCGTCCGGACGGATCAATCACAAGCCAGCAGGCCGCGGTTTGATTGGTTTTGATGGAACCGGAGATAACTTGCAACGTATCGCTGGCGGTTAGATTGTAGGAAGACGCAGCGCTGGCATTGGTTGCTCCGCCGGCGGCTTCCGATACAAACAGCCGATTCTGCTTCCCGAAGGCGAATCCAAACGGAGTCATTCCGGCGGAAGGCGTGGTGACGCGGGTTCCTGGAACGCCGTTGGAAGCCACCGGAAAAATGTCAATGAGGTTGGTGCCCTTCTCGGTCACGGCAAGTTCATCGCCGTCGTGGCCGAACTGAACCTGCGCCGGACCAACCGAAGGCCCGCTAAGCGAACGCATCGAATTGGGAATCGGTGTCAGGCTGCCGTCGTGGCCTAAAGTGAAACCGCTGATGTTGTTAGGCATGCCCGCGTTTAAGACATAAACCGTACGCCCCGAGATTGTGGCGCTGATTGGCATGTGGCCACCGGATGGGGTCCGCGAGGCCAGCGTCAATCCGGAATCGGAAACGCGAAACACGGTCACGTCATCGCTGGCGGGGTTGACGGCAAGCAACCAGCGATTGCTCTGGTTGAGCGTCAGTGCGCCTTGGCTTCCCAATCCACCGCCGGTTCCTTTTCCCCCGGTAGCGACCGGGCCAATGGGCGTAAGTGAGCCATTGGAGGCGCGGTGATAAACCATCACGCTATTTCCCGAGGCCGCGTTGGTCATCGTATAAACGGCGCTACCGTCTTCGAAATCGAAATCGCCGTGTTGGTCATCGTCCGCCAATAGAGGCAAGGATGCAAGAGCGGTGAACAGGCACACTCCGCTTAAAAGTGTTCTTTGAAACATAGTGAGTCTCCTGACGAAAGTAAATGCGAATGGCTGATGATTAGCTCAGTCAGTTGATTGGTCGTGGAAGGATTGAAAATCCCCCACAAACTCTTGTGGCCGCGAAGCAGCGCCCCGATCC
>JANXXV010000507.1 GCA_025350445.1 Bryobacteraceae bacterium
GGCGAGTGCGGAAATCCGCCCTGGAACCCGTAGACAATTGTGTATCGGGTACTCCTGCTATGTTACATTACGAGCTTAGATGCAAGTCGAAAGCACCCTCTTCTTTGAGACACCTGAAGAGATTTACACGCGTGTGTTCCGAGCCGTGAATCCGCACGCCATTCCGCCGGAGATGCATGTTGAGTTCCGCCGTTTTGCCAACGCGAATAGTTCGATCCGGCTGGCGGACGGCCGGATCGAAGTCAAGATTACGGATTTGCTCGCGGTGGCGCCGGCACCCATAATAGAAGCGCTGGCTTATATCCTGCTGAGCAAGCTTTATCGAAAACCGGTCCCGCTAAATTACAGCCATCAATACCGGCTCTATTTGAACCGGAAAGATGTGCGCAGTAGCCTGCATTCCCTGCGACAGAGAAGGGGCCGGAAGTTTCTCTCGGGCGCGCAGGGCCAATGCTATAATCTGGATCAGCTTTTCGAAGAGTTGAATGCAAAGCACTTCTTCGGCCTAATGGCGAGACCGGAACTTGGTTGGAGCCGGCGGCCTTCGCGGACGATGCTGGGGCACTACGATCCGTCCCATCATGTAATTATTCTTAGCAGTATTCTGGACCGCGCGGCGGTTCCGCGGCTGGCGGTGGAATATGTGATGTTCCACGAAATGTTGCACCTGAAGCATCCGGTGGATCACCGCGGAGCTCGAAGGTGCGTGCACACTGCGGATTTCCGCGCGTCCGAGAAGGAGTTTCCTGGCTTGACGGAAGCGAAACTGTTGCTCAAAAAGCTCATATGAGAACTTCTGCATTCCTGATATCGGCAGCGTTTGCCATGGTTATTTCTCCGCTCAGTGCCGAAAAGCCGGCGGGAAACTCCGGTGGGCCCGATGTGGCCCGATACGAATTGGTATTGGAAAAATACGTACGCGACGACGGCCGGGTGAATTATGCGGCGATCAACAATCATCCGACGGACCTGAGCGCGTTTGTGGCACAGATTGCAGCCGTCAGCCCGGATTCCGCGCCAGGGCTCTTCAAGAACCGCGAGGCGCAATTGGCGTACTGGCTGAACGCCTACAATGCGCTGGTGTTGCAGTCTTTCGCGGCCGAATATCCGCAGAAGCGGGAGCGGCTGACGGGCTTGGTATCGCGGGCTTCATTTTTCTACCGGCAGAAGCATAAAGTGGGCGGGAAGGACCGGTCGCTGGGAGATATAGAGGACAACAGTATCCGGAAACTGTTCCATGAGCCACGTATCCATTTTGCGCTGGTCTGTGCGTCGGCCAGCTGCCCCTGGCTATCACGAACCGGGTACACTGCGGAGAATCTGGATTCACACCTGGAGGCTGACGCAGACCGATACTTTGCCCAGGCACGGAGCTTTCAGATCGATGAGAGCAAGCGGGAGGTGACGCTACCGCGGATTCTGGAGTGGTTTCAGGATGACTTCGGGGGAACTCCGGAGAAGGTCCTGGCATTTGTGGCCAAGTACCGAAAAGCGGAGTCCGCCAAACTGACGAAGGGCATTTGGCGGATCAAATACTTCGAATACGACTGGTCGCCGAACGATTACCGTCCGTGAAGAAAATCGGGGGGAGTTATGGTTGCCAAGGGGGCGCTTGCCGTGGCTTGGGCGTTAGCATCAGCTATCGGGGTTTCCATGCGGGCTGATTCTCTAAGGGTCATGGCTTCATAAATTATTGATTGTACGGAACGTCTATCCCTGGAAGGCGACATCTTCTGAGCTGAAGCCCGTATGTTTTCGACGGCGTGGCTGCGGATTTTGATACAGGCGAGCAAGAGCCGGACGAAGCAGCGCTGGCCGTTCCAGGGAGGAGTGACCGGTGTCGCTTGTGGACCGAAATGCGAGACAGGAAACTAGCCGGCTTCCGGCATCAAGGTTTTTACTTCGAGACGCAGATGATCCAATGAGCCGATGAGGTTGCGAACGTCGACGGCACCGACACCGAAGGTATGGAGTACCAAGCGGCTTCTGACGGCAAAGACGGCGAGCGAAAAAGTGACACGCTGCTTCAAAAGAGCGGCCGTCAGTTCCGGGCGATCATGCGAGGAATAGATAGCCATCAATTTGGCAACCTGCTGAAGGCGGTAGAAATCGCGGACGAGGTTACGTAGATAAGCCCGGAAAACCTTGCGGCGTTCCGATCTCAGTTGGGAAGCGATTTTACCTTGATAGCCAGCTTGGCTGGCGAGGAATTCGTAGTCGTCTTCGGATAGCAGGCGCAGCATTGGCGTGTACTTAGAGATAGAGAAGTCTTCGAGCCACTGCGGATCGTATTCGATTACTCTCTTGTGGGTGGTTAGCTTCCTGACCAGGAAGGCGAGCGCTAAACCGATGAAGAATAGCGGCAGCATGGACGAGATCCAAAGGTTCATAGCAGGTATGGGATTCACTCTGGATCAATATTAAGCGATAATTTTCCTTCCCGCAATTGTTTTTTGCGTACATTGGTACCAAACTTGGTAGGATTAATCCTCCCCGGCTAGTCCTTGGCGGAATGGATGAGTGTGCGGTTGATGGCGTTGAGTTGTGCCATGAGCCG
>JANXXV010000544.1 GCA_025350445.1 Bryobacteraceae bacterium
CTCCACATCGCCTTCTTCGCCACGAAGTCGGGATGCTCTAAGTTAATGTTCTGCACGCCCTTGTCTCCTCACGCATCAAATCAGCCTCTCTTGCTGCTCGCCCATCTGCACCTGCGGCCTGCACTCCTGCCAGATCAAATAGCCCAACGCATCCGATAAGTGCGAACGCTTTGGATCCCGGTTCTTATCGATCTGATTCGAATCGGACCGGTAAACCACTTCCTCGAAATCTTGAATAAGTCCCTTGCACCGGGGCGCCACATACATCCGCACCTCGCCCGCCGCATTCTTCAAGTAGGAGTTCACCAGCAGAATCCGGTCCCGTACCGCCGGATTGCTCTTCGGCACCCGGTAATCCACTCCATACCGCCGCCGCGCATTGAAGAACGACCGGATCATTTCGTAATCCGTAGTGCCCGAAGTCTTCAAGCTGTTACCCGAAGCGTCGCCGTACACAATCAACTGCGCCGGATGATTCGGATACCGCGCAATAAACTCCGAACAGGCATCAATCGTGCTGGCCCGCTCAATCACAATCTCGTCCAGCACCACCAGAGTGTCGCCATGCATCTGCGCTACTACCGAGCTCATGGGATCCACGTTGAAATCCAATGCCCACAACAGCGGCCGATTCGCATCCGCCACCACGTCCACCACATGCTCGGGCCGTTGAAACTCCCGATACACCAGACCGCTATGCGCGCTCAAATACTCGCCCAGCACTTCCTGCCGGTAAAACTTCTCGTCGTAGCTCGTCTTCAACCTGTCGTAAAAATCCGGGACGGCATCCAACAGAAACCGGTTCTCATGGGGCTTGGCCAGTATCACCTCATATCCCGCCGGCGTGTCTTTTAAAAATTTCTTATAAACCCAGTCGTATCCCTTGGGCGTCCACACCGCGCACCCGCACAACCGCCGCGCCAGCGGATCGCGCAACCGCCCTTCCAGCCGCAACCAAGCCTCTTCCGCCGTGTAACTCAACTCATCCACGCCGAACCACGCCAGGTTCGTACCCCGCAACCGCTCAAACTCATCCAGCGACCGCAGCAGCACTTTCGACCCCGTATCTCGAAACGTCAGCACATACTCGCTCTTGTTGAAATCGAACGGAATCTCATTCGAATTCAAAATCTCGGTAAACGCCTGCAGCGTCGCATCCCGCAACATCGGATACGTTGGAGCGCCAATCAACCCCACTCGCCCCGGATTCTCATAAGCCAATTGCAACGATTCAAAACACAGCGCCTTACTCTTTCCCGACCCAATCGACCCCGAAAAGCCCTTGAACCGCGCCGCTGACCGGTGAAACCTGCGCTGCGACGGCAGCGGATCGTAGGCTATCGGTCTCTCTCCTCCCGTAAGGAATTCACCCATGTAATCTCAATCTCCCGGGGGCGTTCGTCGCCCATCTCTTTCATCACTTGAACCAGCCGTAAATAATCCGCGACCGTGCCCTTCATTGAGCCCTCGCCAATCAACTGCTTTTCCAGCTTGTCCAAGATCGCACCTAGCGCCTCCGCGCGCGCACCATGCAAATGCGTGTTCGCCTTATTCATCGCCCAAGCATCCGTGTTCTTTCCCGCCATCGCCAACCTCCGTCTAAAGTCCCTCAAGCGGAACTCGTTTTTCTGACTGAAGACTAACAATCGGGCACACCACGGCAATCCGGAAATTTCCGGATGTCTTTCAAAACAAGGAAAATAGAGGTTTAAGATTTCGGTGAACGAAAAAAAGGAGGGTTTACAACCGGCTGGCAGCTTCCTCGCGCCAAGCCAGCGCCAGCGCCCAGTAAGCGAATCCAGCCAGCACCAACGTGATCGGCTGAAATCTCAGGAACTCCGCAAAAGACTGTGTCAGCCACGGAACCATATAAAGCCCCAGCAGCCAGGCGCGAAACACCTCGGCATCATTTCCGCCTCGCGTCCGCATCACCCCCGCAACCAGCGCCACGGCCACTCCAGCCACCGTAGTGTCGTAGATCGGCGTGTAGACATTCAAGACAAGCGATGCGGATAGCGTCGCCGCCAACAACAGGTCCTGAGATTCTTCATCCCACGAAGGCGACCGCCACCACGCCAGCGCAAGAACCACCACGCCAACCGCACCCGCGGCCATCCCCAAAACCTGCGCCACCGGCGACACGTCGCCAAGCATCAGGTGGAAGAACGACCCGAAGTCCAAATACTTCGTGCGCCGCAGTGCCCCTAGCGGGCCTGTAGCTAAATAGCCAAAAAAGCGCATGCGCTGCACCCAAGCGACACACCCGGAAACGCCCACGGTAGCAAAAGATAAAGACACCATCGCAAAAGCGCCCATCGCGAACCCGCCCACCACGCGCCACCTCCGCCCGCAAAGAAAGAGGAAGATGGGGATCGAAACTAGCGTCAGCTTATACATCAATAGCGCCAGCGCCAGGCCGGCCGCAAACTCGCGCTTCCTCTTCAACAGATACACAAACGACGAGATGAGAAAGAAGCCCACCACCGAAAGTTGTCCGCCAATCCATGTCTCAATGACGAACGCCATAGACGACAGCCCCAACAGAAACCCGGTCCGCGCCGCATCCGCTGGTAAATTGGCGACCCGCAACAGAAGTAGTAACCCCGCCGTATACAGGCTGAGCGAAAACGCCAGCCAGACCACATACGCCCATCGGTAAGGAAGCAACGCCAGCGGACGAAAAAGCTGCGCAATAAAAGGAGCCTGCGCAAACGGCAGCATCTGCTTCTTATCCATCCCAACATCAGGGCTCTGCTGCAGCCGCACTTCCAGATCCATGTCATACAAGCGCGCCGGCTCGTACTCATTCAGAATCTTGCCCGCCACATAGAATCCGGCAAAATCCCCGCCAAGCGTCCGGCCCATAAAGGTTTCCCCCCGGAATCCGTAGTAAAGGGAAAGTGCGCACAGAACAAATCCGGCGGTCAGCGCCATCCAGCTGATTGCACGAGCTTCCCGAGCCCCGGGCAAAGGTCCAATCCATCGTCGAAACGTCTGCAGGAATGTCACGGTTACCAAGGTAATCGTCAAGAGTCGCAGCAGACTGTAGTGAGTTGAACCCGGCGTTGAGACAGGCGGCGAAGGCCAGTGAGGCCGATTGACGCCACCTTCCTCTCCCAGAAATTAATCTGGTTCTTTCGGGCGGTGGCGTCCTGGGTGGCCCTTCGCGTGGTATTTATCTTTGGGCGGCGCCGCTGCGGCCCATTATCGGCCAAACGTCAACCACTTGCTCACCACGCACCACATAATAACGATCGTAGACGTTCGTGCTCATGTCGAGATTTGACGGATAGAGATCGACACGATCGCCGAGCTTATAGTCGCGAACGCCGGCCTCCCAGGTGAGAATGCCGTATTCGGCACCCTGGTTTTCCACCTTTATTTCAGGACGGCCTTTCACTTCATCGGTGGGCTTGAGCAGCGCTTTGTTTCCTGCGTCAATGGTGCACTGGTGCGGGTGGCGCTTGCTGATTACAGTGGTAAGCACTGTGAGCGCAGAGCCGAAATCGGAGTAAACCGCCGGGTCGGTCTTGGCGCCGATCTTCCTGTATGCCGTGTCCATGAAGACGAAGGATCCCGCTTGCAGTTCCGTCAAACCGTTGCGCCCCGAATCGATGTTGTACGTACCGGTGCTCCCGCCGGTAACAATTTCGACGGGCAGGCCGGCCTTTTTCGCCATGGCCACGGTTTCAAGTAACCCTGAGGTATCTTCCAGCGACTTCTTGGTTCGCTCATTCCAGCCGTGCGTGTGGGACGCGGTTCCGGAATAGCCCATAAAGCCAATGAGCGACAGGTTCTTGGACGAATCCACTTTCTTCGCCGTTTCCAAGGCAGGTTCGCCGGCGGCGCTGCCATGCCGTGTGAGTCCGGCGTAGATGTCCACCGCGGTGCGGAGTTTCACTCCACGCTCGGCCGCTGCATCGTTCAGCCATTCCGCCATCTGCGGATCGTCAACCACCGTGGCAAATGTTGGTTCGCGTTTGGCTAGGGCAATCGCGCGCACGATGTTGTTCTTGCTGGCGGGCTGGCGGGTCAATAGGATACCCTTGATGCCGGACTGCGCCATCAATTCGCACTCGGCGATGGTGGCACAGGTGACTCCGATGGACCCCAGCGCGATTTGGCGCTTGGCGATATCGGGGCTTTTATGCACCTTCACGTGGCCGCGCAGATTGATGCCTGTTTTGCGGCAGTGATCGGCCATGGTGTGCAGGTTCTTTTCAAAGATGTCCAGATCGACGACCATGCTGGGCGTCGGAAGGTCTTCTTTATATAGGCTGCGGAAATCGCGACGGACGATTCGTTGTTCTACGTCCTCGAAGCGCTTGGTGTCATTGGTTGCGGCGAGCGACATATTGGCGGCTCCGCCGGCTGCGAGAGTACCGAGGAAAAATCGACGTGACAGCATGGAAAAGAT
>JANXXV010000545.1 GCA_025350445.1 Bryobacteraceae bacterium
GGAGCGCGGCCAGGTAATCGCCAAGCCGAATTCGATCAAGCCGTACAAGAAGTTCCGGGGCGAAGTTTACGTATTGAGCAAGGAAGAAGGCGGACGGCATACCCCGTTCTTCAAGGGTTACCGGCCGCAGTTCTACTTCCGTACCACGGATGTGACGGGTGTGGCGCAACTGCCGGAGGGCACTGAAATGGTGATGCCTGGCGATAATGTCAGCCTGGAAGTGGAGCTGATCACGCCCGTGGCCATGGATAAGGGCTTGCGCTTCGCGATTCGTGAAGGCGGCCGTACGGTGGGCGCCGGTACCGTTTCTGAGATCATCCCAGATACAAAATGATAAGAGAACGTATTCGCATTCGATTAAAAGCGTACGATCACCGCATCCTCGATCAATCGACGACGGAGATCGTCGATACCGCAAAGAGGACCGGCGCACAGGTGGCGGGGCCAATCCCGCTGCCGACGATGAGAAACCGCTACACGGTACTTCGTTCGCCGCACGTAGACAAGAAGTCGCGGGAGCAGTTTGAGATCAGAACTCACAAACGGCTGCTCGACATTTTGGAACCTACTCAGGACACGGTGGACGCGCTGATGAAGCTCGATTTGCCGGCCGGAGTAGACGTAGAGATCAAAGCGTTCGGAAAAGATAAGAGATAGATAGGGGTGGGTGGCGGCTGGTGAAGATACCAGACCGCTCCACTGGTTCAGAGGAACTATGAGTCCAGGTATTCTTGGCAAAAAAATCGGGATGACGCAGGTGTTTCGCGCGGACGGACAGGTAGTGCCGGTCACGTTGTTGAAGGCCGGTCCTTGTGTAGTCACGCAGCGGAAGACGTCGGCGTCGGATGGTTACGAGGCGGTGCAACTTGGATTGCTGGAGTTTATTAAAGCTTCGCGCACCAACAAGCCCAAAACAGGCCATTTGAAGAAGGCGAATGCGGAAGGCGCAAGGTACATGCAGGAACTGCGGCTGCAGGGCGGCGGTGACGGCGAACTGAAGCTTGGCGACCGTATTCTTGTGGATGAATTCAAGCCTTTCGATAAGGTGGACGTGATTGGAATCAGCAAGGGCCGCGGGTTTGCGGGCTTTGTGAAACGCCATCACTTCCGCGGTGGAGATGCCACCCACGGCGGCATGCATCACCGCGCTCCTGGTTCGATCGGTTCCTCGAGCTTTCCCTCGCGCGTCTTTCCGGGCATGCGCGGCGCCGGCCACATGGGAACAGACCGTGTGACGGTGCGCAATCTCGAAGTGATCGAAGTGGATACCGAA
Organism: Bryobacteraceae bacterium; assembly: GCA_025350445.1. The sequence continues at coordinate 1,274 of JANXXV010000545.1, forward strand.
GACAATGTTCTTATGGTGAAGGGCGCGGTGCCCGGACCCAACGGCGGCTACGTGCTCGTACGCCGGGCGAAAAGGTAGAGACAGGTAGAACAATACGATGCCGAGTGTAGATATTGTAGATTTGAAAAACCAGAAAGTCGGTAGCGTCGACCTTGCCGATTCCGTGTTCGCGGCTGAAGTCAACGAAGCGCTCATTTATGAAGCGGTTCGCCATAGCCAGGCAGCGCGCCGGGGTGGCAACGCCAAGACCAAGACCCGTCATGAAGTGTCTGGTTCCGGTAGGAAGCTTTGGAAACAGAAGGGAACAGGACGGGCGCGAATTGGATCGATCCGGTCGCCGCTCTGGCGTCATGGCGGCACCACATTTGGTCCGGTGGTCCGCGATTACAGCTACAAGCTGCCGCGTAAGATGCAGTTGGGCGCGTTGCGCTCCGCATTAACCGCCAAGCTTAGAGACGGCGAACTGAAAGTGGTGCAGGAATTCAACCTCACCGATCATAAGACGAAGTCGCTCGCTACCGCACTCAAGGCCCTCGAAGGCAACCGCAAGGTGCTTCTGGTGGATATTCTGCTGGAATCGCAGGACGGCAGTTCGGCGGGCCGAAATCTGGTGTTGAGTTCGCGGAACCTGGAAGGCGTGAAGTTGCTGGCCACGCGCGAAGTAACAGTTTACGATCTGCTGGGCCATCAACTTGTCCTGCTGTCGGAAGCCGCTGCAAAGAAGTTTTCGGAGGCGCTGGCCATATGAACGTTTACGAAGTAATCCGCCGCCCGATCGTGACTGAAAAGGGCGTAGACAAGAAAGAAGCCGAAAACACGATGTGCTTTGAAGTGTTGGCCGAAGCCAACAAGACGCAGATCAAGACGGCCGTTCAAAAGGTTTTCAAGGTCAAGGTGGCCGATGTCCGGACGGTGAACACCGCCGGCAAGCTGCGCCGCCGCGGCCGGTTCACCGGCTATCGGGCGGATTGGAAGAAGGCGTACGTGCGGCTGAAGGCGGGCGAGAAGATGCCCGAATACGCGGAGATCTAAGCAAGAGATAGAACCCGATGCCCATCAAATCATACAGACCTACAACGCCGACACGCCGGTATCAAACCGTCGTGTCCCGCGAGGACATCACCAGGCAGACTCCTGAAAAGTCGCTGGTGACCGGCAAGCAGCGGACCGGCGGCCGCAACAACACCGGCCGCGTCACTTCGCGGTTCATCGGCGGCGGCGCCAAACAGGCTTACCGCATGATCGATTTCAAGCGTGACAAGTCTGGCATTCCGGCCAAGGTCGCCTCTATTGAGTACGATCCGAACCGGACAGCCCGCATCGCGCTATTGAACTACGCCGACGGTGAGAAGCGGTACATCATCTGCCCGGTGGGTCTCGAAGTGGGTCGCACCGTGACCTCCGGACCCGAAGCCGACATTCTGATTGGAAACGCGCTGCCGCTGAAGAACATTCCTCCCGGCACCGTGGTTCACAACATCGAACTGAAGCCTGGAAAGGGCGCGCAGATGGCCCGCTCGGCCGGCGCGCAGGCGCAACTGGTTTCCCGTGAAGCCGAGTACGCTCTGCTGAAGCTGCCTTCGGGCGAAATTCGCCGCGTGCTGGTGGAATGCATGGCTACGGTTGGCCAGGTGGGAAACGTGGAGCATGAAAATGTTTCGCTGGGGAAGGCGGGCAAGTCCCGTTGGCTGGGACGCATGCCGCACAATCGCGGTGTTTCGATGAACCCGGTCGATCACCCGCACGGCGGCGGCGAAGGTAAAACTTCGGGTGGACGCCACCCGGTCACGCCGTGGGGACAGCCGACGCGTGGATATAAGACCAGAAATAACAAGCGGACTGACAGCATGATTGTCAACCGAAAGACGAAGAAGAGGTAGCATGGGCCGCTCAGTACATAAGGGACCGTTCGTCGACGACCACTTGATGGTCAAGGTCGAGGGCATGAATGATCGGAACGAGAAGAAAGTGATCAAGACCTGGTCGCGCCGTTCCAC
>JANXXV010000569.1 GCA_025350445.1 Bryobacteraceae bacterium
GGGCTCAGCCTGTTGGGCGCCTTTGAGATTACCCTTCCATCGGCACTGGTCAACAGAATGGATCGGGCTTCGCAGTCGGGCGGAATCTTCGGAACGCTCTTGATGGGACTTACGTTTTCGCTCACTTCCTTCGCTTGCGTGGGCCCGTTTGTCGGATCGTTGCTGGCGGCTTCGGTACAACAGGGCGGGGCGCAACCGGCACTCGGCATGATGACATTCGCGGCAGGGCTATCGTCGCCTTTCTTCCTGCTGGCGATGTTTCCCGCTTATCTTCAGAGAATGCCGCGCAGCGGTGGATGGCTGGTGCGGGTAAAAATTGTCGCCGGCTTCATCGTGCTGGCACTGATGCTGAAGTATCTCAGCAGTATCGATCAGGTGCTGCAATGGAACGTATTGACGCGGGAGCGCTTCCTGGCCGCCTGGTTTGTTCTGTTCCTATTGCCGGGGCTCTATCTGTTGGGTTTTCTGCGCATGGAAGGCATCGATCAGAAGGAAGACCTTGGCGTTAAGCGGATGCTGATTGGCGCTTTTTTCGTCATCTTCTCCGTCAGCTTGCTTCCGGGGATGTTCAGCCGGCCGCTTGGGGAACTCGATTCCTACATCCCGTTGATCACCGGACCGGCCGGCGGTGGTTCGTCGAACGAGGCCGGGCTGGTCTGGATGAAGAATCGGTACGCCGAAGCGCTGGCCAAAGCCAAGGCCGAGAACAAGCTGGTGTTCATCAACTTTACCGGCTATGCCTGCACGAACTGTCATTGGATGAAGGCGAACATGTTTACCCGGCCTGAGATTGCGGCGGCATTCAAAGATTTTGTGCTGCTGGAACTCTACACGGACGGCACCGATGCGGAGTCTGAGAAGAACGAAAAACTGCAGGAATCAAAGTTCTCGACTATTGCCATTCCGTTCTACGCGATTGTCGGCCCGGATGAGAAAGTGATCGCGACCTGGGGTGGCATCCAGCGCGATCCGGCGCAGTACCTGGCATTTCTGCAGACCAGATAATGAAACTTTTGTCGTTCCTCCTCGTTTCTCTGACGGCCGCTTCAGCGCAGACCGAGATCCGGGGCTTCTCCGCGGATCAGGCTACGGCTGAGCACGGCCGCGAGGATCAGGCTCGTCGATTACCCGAACCAAAGCGCATCCGTTCTTACGTGGAGCGAATGTCGCGGCAGCCTCACCATGCCGGTTCGCCCGCATCGAAGGCGGTTGCTGAATACGCTGCCGGCCTGCTGCGCGGGTGGGGGCTTGACGTCCAGGTCGAAGAGTTTGAAGCGCTGCTTCCCTACCCTACGGTCCGCGTGCTTGAGATGATCGGCCCGGTGAAATACCGTGCCAAGCTTCGGGAACCTGCTGTTGGCGAAGACAAAGACTCGTCCGGCAAGAATCAGCTTCCCACGTATAACGCTTATTCGGCTACTGGCGATGTGACAGCGCCGCTGGTCTACGTGAACTATGGCGTTCCGGAAGACTACGAGGTGTTGCAGAAGCTGGGAATCGATGTCAAGGGCAAGATCGTGATCGCGCGCTATGGCAAGAGCTGGCGCGGGACTAAGCCGAAGGTCGCCTATGAGCATGGGGCGGTGGGCTGCCTGATCTATTCCGACCCGCGGGATGATGGCTATTTCCAGGGCGATGTCTATCCGAAGGGTCCGTTCCGGCCACCGGGCGGGGCGCAGCGGGGGAGCGTAATGGATATGCCTCTTTATGTCGGCGATCCGTTGTCGCCTGGCTGGGCTTCGGAGAAAGGCGCCAAGAAGCTGGCGATTTCAGAAGCTGCCAGCATCATGAAGATCCCGGTCCTGCCGATCTCCTACCAGGACGCCGGGCCGTTGCTGGAAAATCTGGGTGGTCCGGTTGCACCGGAGGGCTGGCGCGGCGCTCTACCGATTACCTACCATGTCGGCACCGGGCCGGCGAGTGTCCATCTGAAGCTGGATTTCGATTGGACAACAAGACCTCTCTATGACGTGATCGCCACAATTCCCGGCAGCGTGTTTCCGGACGAATGGGTAATCTACGGTAACCACCATGATGCATGGGTGAACGGTGCGCAGGATCCGTTGAGCGGTGCGGCGGCGCTGCTGGAAACTGCCAGAGCACTGGGCGAGATGCGCAAAAAGGGCTGGATGCCGAAGCGCAGCGTGCGGTTCGCTCTCTGGGACGGCGAGGAATTCGGCCTCATCGGCTCCACCGAATGGGTGGAAAAGCATCAGGCTGAGATTAGCGCCAAGACCGTGGTGTACTTCAACTCGGATACGAACGGAAAGGGCACGCTGAATGTGGGTGGTTCCCCGTCATTGCAAACGTTTATTACCCAGGTGGTTCGCGATGTAAACGATCCCGTGACGGGGGAGAGCGTTCTGCAGAGCGCGCGGGCGAAGCGGAACGGCAAGGCCGCTGGAGAGTTCTTGCTGGAGCCGCTGGGAGCCGGGTCGGACTACGTCGCCTTTGTTCACCACACCGGAATCGCGAGTATGAACCTGGGCTTTTCCGGGGCCGATCCGGGTGGCGTATACCATTCGATCTACGACTCTTTCCACTGGTTCACAAACTTTTCCGATGGGGAGTTTGTTTACGCGAAGGCGCTTGCGCAGGTGATGGCGACGTCGATGATGCGGATGGCGGACGCGCCGCTGCTGCCGTTCGAATTCGGTACGCTGGTGAAGACGGTCAGAGGCTACGTCGACGAGATCAAGCGCGAGAAGGACGCAAGCAAAGTCGATCTGAGCGAGCTCAACGCCGAACTCGACAAGCTGCAGACGGCAGCGGAAGATCTTGAGCAGCAGGTGAAGGCTGGTAAGTGGGCTGCGGCGCCAGCGCCGGAGCTGGCTAAGGTCAACGCCTTGCTCTACCAGTCCGAACGCTCGCTGACGCAGGAGAAGGGCTTGCCGGGGCGACAGTGGTACCGCTACCAGATCTCCGCGCCGGGGATGTACACCGGATACGGCGCAAAGACGCTGCCAGGAATTCGTGAGGCGGTCGAACTCGCCCGTTGGGACGAGGCTCAACGCGAAACCGCTTCCGTTGCCCGTGCTTTGCAGAGCTTGCGCCGGCGAGTGGAAAACGCGGCGCGCCTGCTCAAGGAACTTTAGGAGCACAGGCGTTCCCACTTGGCCAGGTAGACTTCGCTGGCCAGATCTTCCTGTTCTTTATCGAAGGCCGTCCGCCAGTCTTTTTTCTTGTGCACCTTGAGTCTTTCAAGCAGCTCGAAGTCGCGTTGCGCGCTGATCAATCGCACCTGCTGCTGGGCGATCTGTCCGAACAAATCCACACGCAGGACTTCCAGTTGTTCCTTTCTGGTAGACATATGGCGGGTGAACCGGTCGAGGGCGAACAGTTGCTGGGCGCGAACGCTGTCCTGATTCTTGACCAGGTCATGCGCGGTGGCTTCCTCTTCTTCCATCAACGTCTTCTGTCCGTCGAGATTGCGGAGTTCGGTATAAAGCGATTCAAGCTTCGCCCTTTCCATATCGGCGCGCAAGCGGCGCCAATGCATCGCGTGTTCAAGTGAAAACTGGAATTGTTTCATAGGATTGCTCCCGATACCGCCTTCATTAATTCAATGGTTTCTTCACTACTGGATTTCACATTCGAGTCCTGGCGGAGAAAGTTCATCAAGCCCTGCCTGGCTTGAATGGCCGAGTCGAGAACGGGGTTCGAACCAGCGGCATAAGCTCCGAGATTGATGAGATCTTCGGCACGGTGGTAGGCCGCGAGGGCCTCACGGATCTTTTGCGCCGCCTTCGTTTGATCGGGCGGTGAAATCTGACTGGCGAGGCGGCTGACCGAGTGAAGAATATCGATCGCCGGATAGTGGCCCGCCGCGCCAAGCTCCCGCGAAAGAATGATGTGGCCGTCCAGAATACCGCGAACGGCGTCACAGATGGGTTCGTTGAAATCGTCGCCTTCGACGAGCACCGTAAAGAACCCGGTAATGGAGCCTTGGGCGAAGTTCCCCGCCCTCTCAAAG
>JANXXV010000576.1 GCA_025350445.1 Bryobacteraceae bacterium
GACGTCCCGCTGATTTCGCGTGCCGGTTCCGGCGTTACCTACGCTTATTTTTCCAGTCCGGAAGAAGCAATCCTGCCGGGGAAGGGCGTCATCGAATTTGCGCCCGAATCGGCGAAGGCGGCGCTGGATCTCTGGCCCGAACCGGGCAGCGACTTCGCCATGATGAAAAAGATCAAGCACATGTTCGATCCGAAGAATCTATTGAATGTTGGGAGACTTTATGGCCGACTCTGACCACGTGCATTACCATGACGCCCCGAAACAGTCCGATCTGGACCGGTGCGTTCATTGCGGCTTGTGCCTGAACGCCTGCCCCACCTATCGCGAGCTGGGTGTTGAGATGGATTCTCCTCGCGGCCGCATCTATCAGATGGTGCAGGTGGCGACGGGCGCGGCGCAGATTGGCGAGTCTTACAAAGAACACATCGATTTGTGCCTGGCATGCAGGGCTTGCGAAACGGCGTGCCCGTCGGGTGTGCAGTATGGACGGCTGGTGGAGGCCGCGCGCGCGGAGATCGAAGAGAAATCGCCGCCCCCGCCGCTGTCGCGGTTCCTGCGCAGCGTCGTATTCGAGTATCTGCTGCCGTCAAAGATGAATCTGCGGGTCGTGGGATTCCTGCTCCATTTATATCGGCTTTCCGGGATGCAGGCGCTGGTCAGGGCGTCGGGGATTTTAAATCTGATGGGCAACCTGGGAAAGGCGGAAGCGATCGCTCCGCAACCGGAAAGCCCATCGTTCTTCCGGTCGTACGGGAAGGTGATGCCGGCTATTGGCGGGAAGAAGCACCGGGTCGCTTTTCTAGGCGGCTGCATGGCCAACATTTTCTTCGCGCGTTTGAACGATGCAACAGTTCGCGTGCTGCAAAAGAACGGATGCGAAGTATCTATTCCCAACGAACAGACCTGCTGCGGCGCGCTGCACGTACATGCCGGTCTGCGCGAGCCGGCGCGGAAACTTGCCAGACAGAATATCGACGCTCTGCTCGGCGGCAACTACGACGCGATTATCACCAATGCCGCCGGCTGCGGATCCACGCTGAAAGAATACGACGAACTTCTGGAAGAAGATCCGGAGTACGCGAAAAAGGCCGTCCAGTTCAAGAATCTGATGAAGGATGTGACCGAGTTCCTCACGTCGATTGAACTCAATCCGGAGATGGGCAAGGTGAATGGATTAGTCACCTACCAGGATTCGTGCCACCTGGCCCACGGCCAGAAGATCCGCTCCGCGCCCAGGACTTTACTGCGCGCCGTGCCCGGCCTGGTGTTCCGCGAGATGCCGATGGCGGACTTATGCTGCGGCAGTGCGGGCATTTACAATATCGTGCAAAACGACATGTCGATGGCAATTCTGGAAACAAAGATGGGCCACGTGAATTCGATAAACCCCGACATCATCGTGACCGCGAATCCGGGATGCATGCTGCAACTACGGGCTGGCGCCAAGCTCCACGGGCGAGGCCAGCGGGTGGCGCATGTGGTGGAGATTCTAGACGAGGCCTACAAGAATCATCACTGAGACTGCACCAGCGCTTTTAGCTTTGCGGTATCTTCCACCAGCTTCTTCTGTGCGGCGTACGTGATTACAGGCTCCAATAATTTGGCGAACCAGTGCTTGTAACCTGTTACGGCGCTGTACGCCAGACGGGTCTTTCCGTTCTGGGCGGAGAGTTCGTACCGGACGTCATCGGTGAATAGTTCGGCATCAATCCGCGCGGCCAGCAACCGGTCCGGTTCCAGGGCTGTGATCTCTACGTTCATCACAGTGGTTTCGGAGCCCATCACTATAACGTCCCGCGACTTCGTGCCTACCGCCGCCGGGCCCGGAGTCAGTTGCGTCATTTCCGTCATGCCGGTGATCCACTGCTTCAACTTCTCCGGTTCCAGCAGCCACGGGAAAACGTCTGACGGCGGTTTGTTGATCTCGACCACGATCTCGTTAGCGCCGGCGCCGGAACGCATGCCTGCAGCCCGGAGGCCGACGGCGAGTAGCAAAACGATTGCCAGGAAAGCCAGGACAACCCGTTTAGCCCAATCCATGCGGCGTGTCTCCTAAAGTAGCGAGTGTATCATTTTTCCAGTTGGGAGCTTCCCGCTACTTGTATAATCCCGGTTGATGATGGTGCGCCGTTACGCTCTCTGCCTGTTTGTAGCCGCTGCTGCATTGGGCCAATCGGGGAAGATTCAGAAGCCCGGTGAAATCCAGGTTCCGAAAGGGAAGTGGCAGGTTCCCGGTGAGATCCAGGTTCCCATGGGGATTCAAGCCATAAAGGCGGTGCGTGAGAAATGCGAACAACGCCTGACCATCGTCGCCGATGCACTGTTTGAGTTCGATCAGGCGACGCTCACTCCCCAGGCCGAAGAGACGCTGCTAGCTTTGGGCCCCCTCATTTTGAAGGAAGGCAGCAAGTCCGTCACCGTCGAGGGTCACACGGACGGGAAAGGAACTCCTGCCTATAACCGAAAGCTGAGCGAGCAACGCGCCGAAAGTGTCCGCCAGGGCACAAATTTCTTGCTGCCGCCCAGATCCGCGGCTATGGAAAAGACCGGCCGGTGGCGCCCAACACTAAACCCGACGGATCCGATGATCCGCAGGGACGGCAGAAAAATCGCCGCGTCGTGGTGGTGCTGGATAACTGTAAATAGAGCTTACGATCGGCGTGGAACCATGGCTTCGCTTACTTCTTCAACGTGCGCACGAACGCGACCACGTCGTCGGCGGACTTGCCTGTGACGCTGGCAATCGGCTTCATCTTTCCCTGTCCGGCGGTGACGATCTTCTTCATGGCATCGTCGGACAGCCCCTGCGCCTCCGCTGAACCCAGGTCTTTCATCTCAACCTTCATCATTTTCGCGATGGCGGGGTTGGCAACGCCCGCCGCTCCGTGGCAGGATTTGCAGGACTTGTCGTAGGTCGCCTTTCCGGCAGCGGCATCTCCGGCAGCGAAGGCCTGCATTGCGAATGCGGCGCAGAATAATGTGGCAGTCAGGGTTTTGTTCATGATTGGTTAGCTCCTTATTGTAGTTGAGTCAGGTGTTCGGCGATGCCGAGAGTCTTCAATACTTCGGGTGCGGCTTCTTCCACCGCTACGGCCTGATGGCAGACGCTGCAGTCCTGGGTGATGGCCGCGCCTCCGGGAGCCGTGTGCGCCTGGTCGTGGCAGCGGAAGCAGCCGGGATAATCGGTATGACCGAGATTGTTCGGATACGTGCCCCAGGTCACCTTCAGATCCGGGAATACGTTGCGGTTATAGATTTCGGCCAGCGCCTTGGCGGCGCGGGTAACATCGGAGGCGCGCTTGGCGTAAACGTCCGCATAGGTCTGCCGGTAGTATGCTTCGACGGCAGCGGGAATCTTGGCGCTGGCGTCCCCGGTGCTGGTATATTCCGTTCGCAACACCTCAATGCTCTTCTTCTTAATGAAAGGGAGAGTGGCCGGAATTACGCCAGCCGCCATGGCGGCATCCACCGCCCTTTCCGGAAGTTCGAAGGCGTGCGTGGGCCGGTTATGGCAATCGACGCACTGCATGGTAAATGTAGCAAGCCCCCTGATTGATTCGGGCTTTGTGTCCGCGGCAGAATAGGCTACCGTCTTACCCGTTGCACTATTCCGGTATTCGACCCATGGAATGGATTGCCGCTTGGCATCGGACGCTGCATAACGGATCTCGATTCCCGGCCCGATATGGGAGCCGTGAATTCCACCGAATTTCCCCCCGCCTACCAACATGCTAAGCACGGTTTGGGAAGCGGTATTCTTCTCGTCGTCCTTGAAGCTTGAGATCACGCGAACCTTTACTGG
>JANXXV010000587.1 GCA_025350445.1 Bryobacteraceae bacterium
TTCCAGCGCCTCTAACCGGAAGATCTGGTATTCCCGATCACGGACACGCAAAGTGGCCGAGGCTCCAAAACTATTCATATTTCCCATGGATGCTTTCAGTTTACCGCAGAGAACGTGACATTTCGAATGCGATTTCCCGTCGCCAAGCTCCAATTCGAAATATCTCCTTCCGGAGAGGGGCGCCCGGAGCCGCTGGTTGGTTCGCCTTTCGGGACACTTGGTTTGGGCTTCACATTCCGATGCAAATCAAGATGTGGCCGACCTGGAAACAGGCTCGCTGGTTCCATTTGGGACTGGCATACTGTATGCGTGACGGCTGAATCGGCTCGAATTCCGCGGGGGTCGTTGTTGTTAGACGCGGCATTGCCTTTGTTCGGCGCGCAAGCGCGGGCGCTGTTCGATGGTCATTCGACAAAGGGATAGCGCTCAGTGGGATGGCCCGAGTTTCCGTCCCGCTCCTGGACAATGGAGGACGGCTGTCTGAAATCGTTGGTGGCAAGGCCTGCGTTTCAGGACATTCGCACGCTGGACGAGTTTTCGGATTTCGAATTGGACTTTGAGTGGAAGATCGCCCCAGGCGGAAATTCCGGCGTGAAGTATCTGATCTATCGGGAAGACGTTTGGAACGCGGGCGGGCCGGCGGAATTCCATGCGCCCGGACGCGGATTTGAATTTCAACTGGCGGATGACGATGCCGACCCGGACGCAATGGCGCATGCCGAATAGCGCTCCGGAGCGCTATATGGGTTTCCGGCTCCAAAGCGCCGGTCTACTCATGCCGTGGGTGAGTTTAATACAACGCGCATTGTCCGGCGCGGAGTGAGCATCGAACACTCGCTGAATGGAGACCAGGTCTTGAACGCCCGGTTGGATACCCCGCAAATCCATGAGCTGATGCGGCGGCGCAAAGTACCGCTGGAATTGCCCGCTCGAAGCCCGATTTTGCCGCGGAATCATTCCCCGAAGGCTTGGTTTCGCAATTTGCGAATACGTGACCTCTAATCTGTCAGCGTGTTTTGGGATGCGGCGCCAGCTTCATAAGATCATCAACCGCCGACAGCGGCCAATTGATATCCAGCAGCACGGCCTTCTGCCGCTGAAGCACCTTCGCACCGTCGATCAACCGGAGCAGTTGCGGATTCCCGTCCCCGGTACTCAGCCGCGCCAGCCCCAGCGCCGCGCGTAAGGCGTCGTTCAGGCGCCGGGCATCGGTCTCGGCAACGCAGAGTCCTTCGGCGTGGATTTTCACACCGGTTTGCAAATCGATCTGAGCGGTGAGCAACTGTAAAGCATCCAGAAACTGTCCGAAATTCATCCCTTGCCCGGCACCCTTCGGCATCAGCTTCTCCAGTTGCCCGGCCACGCTGCCCACAAACCAAATCTGGTTGCCGGATGGAATGGCGGCCACCCGTTCGGTCAGCCACTTGGGGGCGCCCGAATCGGGCTGCGTGCGGTGGTCTATCAGTCTTCTCAGAACCTCCGTGCTTGCGGCAATGGCGGTGCTGGAGTTGGTAAACACTACCGCTCTCGCTTCATCTCCCAGCAGTGTGAAGCCCTTGTAGTTGAAACGCCGTGCGCCTTCGATATCGAGCTTCGGCTCCAAGCCCATTTCCGCGAAATGGCCGCGCGCCATCACCAGCGTATCCTTGCCATTACCGGCGATCAGAAATTCCCACAGATCCGCCCGAGGGTCCAGGCCGGTTTTCTTGGTGAATTCGTCCAGGATGTCGATCTTTTGGTTCAGAACGTACTTCTTGTAGACCTCGGTGGAGCGAATGGGTTCCATGCGCGCGCCCGCTAGAAAGATGGTGTCCGCGGGTATGAGGGTGATGAGCGCCGGGTCCATCAAGATGGTGGGAGACGGCTTCGGCCGGCACGCCGCCAGCATCAGCGGGAATAACAGGAATATCGATATTTTGCGCATCAAACGGAGAGTTGCCTCGCTTTCAGTCTACAGGTAGACGTACAGATGACGGCTGGAGAGCAGACGCCATTAACCGGCTGCTATGTTAGTGAGTGCAACATGCGCATCGATTCACACCAACATTTCTGGGATCTGAACCGGCTCTCTTATCCATGGATGCCGCCCGCGCCCTCGCCGCTGTTAAAGAATTTTCTTCCCCGGGATTTGAAGCCTGCGCTGGATCGAAACCGGTTCGATGGATCGATTACCATACAGGCAACCACGCAGCCGGAAGAGGCGGACTGGCTGCTGCATCTGGCAGGGGAGAACGCGTTCATTCTGGGTGTGGTGGCTTGGGTAGATCTGACTTCGCCCGGGCTGGGACATGTTCTCGACCACTTGCAGCGTCACCCTAAGTTCAAAGGGGTGCGCCACCCGGTGCATGACGAACCGGACGACCGCTGGCTGTTGCGCGCCAGCGTATTGGACGGCTTGCGGGAACTGGAGCGCCGGGCAATTCCCTATGATTTGCTGCTTCGGCCGCAGCACCTCCCTGTAGTTCCGGAACTGGTAGAAAAAGTGCCGCATCTGCCGATGGTGATCGATCACCTTGCCAAACCGATGATCGCACGACGGGTGATTGAGGGGTGGGCTGAAGACATGGAGCGCATCGCGAAGATCCCGCACATCCATGTGAAGCTTTCCGGCATGATCACGGAAGCAAAGACCGGTAAATGGACAGCGGAAGACCTGCGTCCTTACGTGCAGCACGTGTTCGGCCTTTTCGGTCCGGACCGGTTGATGTTTGGAAGCGATTGGCCGGTATGCCTGATAGCGGGATCGTGGAAGGAGGTGCTGGCCGCCTTCACTCAGGCGCTTGGCGCGCAGCCGATGGAGACGCGCGAGAAGATACTGGGGCAGACGGCTCAAAACTTCTATAAGCTGTCAGTTGAGTAGAAACGCCGGAAATGCTTCCCCCGGTGATGAGTTAATTCCGACGATCAAGTCGGAGGAGTCCATACCGGATATTTTCGAGTACACATTTTCGAGCGAACTTTGCCGGAATCAGGCAGCGCGTTTGCGCTTGGTCTTTTTCTTTTCGGCGACGACCGGAACCGTATCCAGATCGGTCTGCTTATAGCGCGCTGTCAAACCCATCTTGGGGCACTTGACATCCACCTCACCCCATCCGAGTAACATGCTTCTCTGAGGGGCGTTAAGCTCGTGCTTCTCTAAGCAGATTTTGCAGGAGATCATACCTGAGTGTATCAGTTGGATGATGCCGGCGTCAAATGCGACGGCAAGCACCATAGCGCGGGCCAGGCAAGTTTTCCATGGTGTTTCGACGCAGGACCCTATGCCAAAAGAGACGAACTCTTACGGCTGCGCGGACCGGGATCTCGAGCCTGATGCTTGAGGATGGCAGCGTATTGGCAAGTGGCGGACGTAATGCAGATGGAGCCAGCAAGGCCTGCGGCGTGGTTGGTGCATCTGCGGTGCAGTTCACACAAAAAGTGTACCGACCGCTCGAACAAGCGACCATTTCAGGAGGACTCGGAGTGAGCGGTCTCAACCCGATAGTGAAACTCGAACTGCAGCGGGTTCAATTGAACACCGGCGCGCAAACCTCGATCAATAGCCGATTGCTGGTGACTACCGTTAATCTGGCAAAGGGTAATCTGCTTCCCGTTACCGGAGTGATGAATGTTTTTCGGGAAGACATAGGGAAAGACTTTGTGCTGACCATTAATGCCAGGAAATCGACTGGTGAGCCGGTATCCGTGCAGGCAAGATTTTCAGCCAGGCTTAGTGCTTCAATGAAGGTGAGTGCCCTCGGTGGGATTACAATTGCTGGCCAACCTTTGGTTGCAAGAGTGGAATTGACTGGAGACGGAAACTCGATAGAGTTTGGTGGACTGATTACTGTTCGCGCGGGCACTCTTACGCAGGTCTTCCCGGTTTCTGGAAAAGCTAAAGACTTCAAAACGGATGTGGCACTGTGTTGTATCGCGACGGAATCGACAATCTCGATATCGGGATCTTACGCCGGGAGCCCATTGCTTGAAGCCACCTCGGCAGCCAGTAGTGTTCATCCCATAGTGAGCAAGACGCCTGTGATCAGCTTTATTCCATCGGCGCTGGCCTTTGGATCCCCATCCAGGCTTACTGCGCTGGTTGGAATCCGTGATCCAGGCTTATCAAACTTCACTGGAGTGGATGCCTCCTTTCGTCCGAGCGGAGTTGTGACTTTTCTAAAGTCAACAGGGGAAAACATCGGTAAGGCGGACCTCGTAGCATTTATTGGATTCAGCGCATCTCCGCTTCCGACGGCGCAAGCGCAGATCACATACACTCCGGGATTCCCGGAGTTGAGAGCCCGTTCTGTGTGTTTTTCCACATCGTATTCGGGCGACAGCCGTTTTAGTGC
>JANXXV010000588.1 GCA_025350445.1 Bryobacteraceae bacterium
CGTAACTTCCTTCTTAAGCTATTCGAACCCCTGGGCTTCAACTCTAATCAGCCGTTACGAACCATGGCCGACCGTGTCGCTACCACTGTCACGCTAATCTAAATCGATTGCAAGAGAGTCAAACGCTCTTTGACTATAGCACGAGTGGACGTCCAAATCCATCCTTTTCTTAGGGCCATATGCTAATGAGTCGCTTGACCTTAGCTGGCTTTGAGTACGGTGGTTCAGGCGTTCGACTTTCTGCCTTCGAGGCCATACCGGCTGGGCGCGATGGAGAAGAATTCGATAAATCGTTTTTTGGGTTCGCCCGCGGGGTCGATCTTTTGATTGAGCATGCTCTGGCCTAAGGCGGTGCACTGGCGTCCGAGTTCCGAGGCGAAGTCGATAGGGCGTCCCTCGGCAAGCGCGTGGGTAACGCCTTGATAGTCGTTGGGGAAAGTCATATGAATGGGCAATCCCAGCAGGCTCTCAATCTGCGAGGCGGAGATCACGGGGCGCTTCTGGCACCGGTTCAGCAGCACGCTGACGCGGTCGCCAAGGTCGAGCGATTGGAGATATTGATACTTTTCGCGGGCCAGGTGCAGGGAAGGAATCTCTGGCGTACATACCAAAAAGATCCGTTTGGATTCGTGCATCAGTTCAGTCGCGTACCGTTCCAGGTTCCCCGATAGATCCGCGCAAATCACGCGATAGTTCCGGCGCACAAAATGGAGAAGGTTGCGCATCTGTCCGGGATCCATGCGAAAGTTCGGGTTCAATTTTCCGGCGTGGAGGATATCGAGCGATCCCCTGGCGGTAATCAACTGCGGCCAAAACTGTTCATCGATATCGTCGGAACGCTCCGCGGCATCGATTACGGAATAGGAGTTATCGAGCTTCAGCATGAAGCGCACGATGCCGGAACTGAGATCGAAATCACCTAGAAATGTGGACGTTTTAGCTATATTGGACAGTGCGACCGCAGTATTTAAGGCGATGGTGGAAGTGCCGACGCCAGCCTTGGAGGGTAGAAAAGAGTAAAGCAAGTCGGAGGATTCCGAGACGACAGGTTTCTTCTCGAGCACTTCCTGCACGCGCCGCAGGCTATCCATCAATAGCGACCGCTCAAATGGCGGAGTAAGAAACTCGCGCACACCCGACCGCATGACTTCGAGCAAAACCTGCGGGTCACAGGTCCGCTCGATGGCGACGATCTGAATCCCAGGGCAACAGCCTTCCATTTCCTTGCTGGCCGCGAGCGCTTCCTTTACCGACTCGACACTGAGAAAAATCAGGTTTGGGCCCTGCGCCCGCAGAAATCGGGAAAGTTCTAAGGTGGTGGGATAGTGATCGAACGCTCTCAGCAGCGTCAGACCCCCGATAGGTTCCAGAGCGGTCTCTGTCTGGGTTCGCAGCTCCCGGTTTGGGCAAATGATTACGCCACGCAGCATTTTAATAGCACCTTCTCTATTTACACTCTAAGGTCGTTGGAGGTCGCCAACAATCCCCCACTAGTCCCGTTCGTCACAGAATAGTACTAAACCAGGGGTTTCCCCTTAGTCCAGACTATTGTTCAGTAGCAAGTGGATCTCTGGTATTTGTCACAAATGGCTTTCCACTCGCCGGTCCGGCCGTTGGAGAAGCCCGCACGGGGGTGTTGAGGCTTTCTATTTGCCAGATCACGCCTACGGCGAGGTCCACTACGTATGCCGCCATCGCAAATTCTTCGAATTCCCTGAGCATTTTGTTCTCCCGCTTGCCACAGAAAACTTATCGGCACGTTTCCGGTGGAGAGTAATGTTAATGGAGGATCAGACAAGGACGTAACGAAGTAGATGGTGAGCCGGGCGGGACTCGAACCCGCGACCACTGCATTAAAAGTGCGGTGCTCTACCAACTGAGCTACCGGCCCGCTGTTGTGAGGAATTAGCCTGTTTACCGCTCCTTAGAGGATAACATGGCGGCTCCTGTTCGCCCACTGCAGCGGACTCCCGGTCCGTGTGTGTATTTAGTCCTCCCTCTAGACCATAGTGCCGCCGCCTGTGCTAAGTTCTCACTATGGCTAAAGAAATTATCGAAGTGGACTGTCCTTGCTGCCGGACCAGCCTCAAGATCGACACGGTCACGGGCGCCGTCATTAGTCATAAGCAGCCGGAAAAGCCCCCGCCGATCGAGGATCTGGCGGCGGCGGTGGCTAATCTGAAGGGAGAAGCGGCAAGGAGGGAAGAGGTGTTTCAGAAGTCGTTCGCCGACCACAACAACCGCAAGTCAGTGCTCGACCGGAAATTCGACGAACTGTTGAAGCAGGCCAAGTCCGATCCGGACACTGGCCCGCCCAAGCGTAACTTCGATTTCGATTGAAGACCGCCGGCTTTGCGCGGCTTCAAAGCGGCCGGAGGCGGGTCCTGGGGGACCCGCGCAGACGCGGGCGTCTGCCCCACCTCTGCTAAGAAGATACGTGCTGCCCGGCGCGTGGCGCTAGATCTGCGATGCGGTCAGGGCCTGATCCAGATCCCAGAGAATATCCTCTATATCCTCCAGTCCGACGGAAAGGCGCACCATCTCAGGCTCAACCCCGGCCGAGCGTTGCTGTTCGGCGGAGAGCTGCTGATGGGTGGTGGAGGCCGGTTGAATCACCAGGCTGCGCGCATCCCCGACGTTGGCAAGATGCGAAAACAGCTTCATGCTGTCGACAAATTTACGCGCCGCGTCATAGCCGCCCTTGATACCGAACGAGAACACCGCGCCCGCGCCTTTGGGAGTGTACTTCCGCGCCATCGCATAGTAGGGGCTCGACGGCAGAGACGGATATTTCACCCAGGTGACTAACTTATGGCTTTCGAGGAATTTCGCCGCCGCTAAAGTATTTTCCACGTGTCGTTCCATCCGCAAGCCGAGCGTTTCGATTCCCTGCAGGATCAGAAACGAATTGAACGGGCTGATGCACGGACCCAGATCGCGCAACCCTTCCACGCGTGCCCGGATGATGAAGGCGATGGCTCCGAACACCTCGCTGAACTTCATGCCGTGATAGGCGCGCGACGGTTCATTGAGCTGGGGGAAATGGCCTGTGGACCAGGGGAATTTCCCGCTGTCCACGATCATGCCGCCGATGCTGTTTCCGTGACCGCCCATAAATTTGGTAAGTGAATGAACCACGATGTCGGCGCCATGGTCGATCGGCCGGCACAAGTACGGGCTGGCGAACGTGTTGTCGATCACCAGCGGAATGTTGTGCTCATGCGCGATGGCCGCCACCTTTTCGATGTCCAGCACGTTGCCCCGCGGATTGCTGATCGTCTCGGCATACAGGCAGCGCGTCTTGGGCGTGATGGCCTTGCGGAAGTTCTCCGGGTCGTCCGGTTCCACGAACGTGGTATTGATACCGATCTTGCGGAAGCTGACGTCAAACTGCGTGTAGGTTCCACCGTAAAGCGTGCTGGAGGAAACCATCTCGTCGCCCATTCCCATCAGGCTGGTCAGCGCGAGGAATTGGGCCGCCTGTCCGCTGGCGGCGGCCAGTCCGGCGACGCCGTTTTCCAGCGAGGCACAGCGCTGCTCCAGCACGTCTGTAGTCGGGTTCATGAGCCGCGTATAGACGTTGCCGAATTCCTGCAGCGCAAACAGGGACGCGGCGTGCGTGGAATCTTTGAAGACGTACGAGGTCGTCTGATAAATGGGCACCGCACGCGACCCTGTAGTGGGGTCCGGTGCGTAGCCGGCATGAAGGGAGCGGGTGTTGAAGCCCAATGAGCGTTCCGGTTTTTCGTCAGCCATAGCCATCTATGTTATCTCGATTATCGAAGCCATGCGTCGCGGCGCCCGCTCACAAATTCATCGTCGTTGAGCGCGGGGTAGGCGGCATAGACGCGGTCAATCTCGCCCAGTTGCCCAGGGGAAAGATCCTCATTCGGATTCAGACACCAACGGCCTTCGAGCAGTCCTTGACGCCGCAGCACCTCATGCAAGCCGGCTATGCAGCCGTGGAACCCGTTCGCCGCATCGAAGAAGGCCGCGTTGGAGTCTGTGACTTGCACTCCCATGGTTAGAGCCTGATCGGCCGGAAGGGTGGGTAGTGTTTCCAGAAGCTCCACCGCGCGCCGGGTCCAAACCGACCAGTGCCCCAGAAGACCGCCTACGATCCGGAGTTTCTTGCCGCTGAAGTGAAACTCGGTGAGGAGGTCGGCGACGATGTTGTCGTCATTGCCGGTGTAGAGCGCAATTTCCGCGGCGCGGCCCGAATCGGCCACGGCGCGGATGACGTCCAGCGTCTGGTAGCGGTTGAATGGCGCCATCTTGATGGCGACCACGTTTTCGATTTCGGCGAAGCGGCGCCAGAATTCATACGGCAGCACGCGGCCGCCGACGGCAGGTTGAAGATAGAAACCAATCACGGGAATCACTTGCGCCACGGCAGTAGTGTGGTCGATCAGTTTCCGGGTGGTGGCGTTCGGAAGGGCGGCCAAGCTAAGCAATCCCGCGTGGTAGCCGAGGCTCGCGGCAAGTTCCGCTTCCCGGACTGCTTGCGGCGTAGGCCCGCAGATGCCCGCGATACGCAGGCAGCCGGCCGCTTCCTCCCGCGCCAGTTCGAGGACCGGCTTCAGCAGGCCCGCTTCGCGAATGGCGAACTGCGTGGTGTGGACGCCGACGGCGATGCCGCCCGCCCCCGCGGCTGCGTAGTAGCGCGTCAAGGCGCGCTGCCGCCGTTCGTCGAGCTTACGCTCCGAGGTCAGCGCGAGCGGGTGCGCGGGAATCACCAGCCCTCGCCGCAGCATGGCGCGAGGGTCCATTAGAATTTCCCGTCCCTGGTTTCAAAGTGCGTGGGCTTGTCGTGCGTAGCGCCGCCCAATCCGATCCAGTGCGCGGTCCAGGCAATCAGTTCGTCCGCGCTCACCGCCGGGTAGCCGAACAGCCGCTGGCATCGGGCCGCGTTATTCAGCAGCGCCGTGCCGGCTTCAGCGCCTGTGAATGTGGGGGCCACGCCAAAGATCTCACCGAAGCGGGTGGCAATCCGGCGGACCGACAGCATCTCCGGTCCAGTGAGATTCAGCACCGCGGGCGGCGATTGACAGAGCCCGAACGCCCGCAGGCAGACCGAATTCGCGTCGCCCTGCCAGATCACGTTCACCATCCCGGGAGTGACGTCGATTGCCTCGCGCCGGAACACCTTGTTTCCAATATCGAGCAGCACCCCGTAGCGCAGCTCCGCCGCGTAGTTGAGCCGCAACAAAACCACCGGAGTGCCGTACAGACCGGAGAAGTATTCGAACATGCGCTCGCGGCCCAGAACCGATTGGGCGTATTCGCCAACGGGCGCGGGCGCGGTGGATTCGGTTGCACCGCCCGATGTGATGGGAACGAATGGATACACGTTGCCGCTGGAAAAGGCGACGATGCGCGAGTTGCGGTAACGCTCGGCGGCGAGTGCGGCGAGGTGGACGTTCATCGCCCAGGTGAGGCCTTCGCCGCCGGTTGAGCCGAACTTCCTCCCGGTCATGTAGACGACGTTCGGAATTTCCGGCAGGGCTTCCACTTGGGAGCGGTCGAGCAAATCGCAAGCGATGATTTCGATTCCGGCCGAGAGCAATTCCCGACGCGCGGCCGCCGAACTAAATCTGGAGACCGCGATGATGCGGCGCTTTAATCCGGCCCGTTCCGCGGCACGCCGCGCCAGCATCGCCAGCGTCGGTCCCATCTTCCCGCCCGCGCCCAGCAGGATCAGGTCGCCGTCCATACTTGCGGCAGCCGCTATGTCGGCCTGGGACGGCGTGGAGAGCTTGTCGATCAGTTGCAGCTCGTTTTCGATCACCGTTTGTACCCGATTTTTCGCAGAAATCCGTGACGCCATTCGGCATCGGCAGGGGTTTCGACGCCTTTTGGAGAAGAGCCGTCGATCACTCCGAGAATTCCCCTCCCTTGTTCGGATTCGGCGACGATCACTTCCACGGGATTGGCGGTAGCGCAGTGGATGGTGCAGACCTCGGGCACGTCTTTGATCCGGCCCATGACGTTGATGGGATAACCGTCCTTCATCAATACGATGAAGCTGTGTCCGGCTCCGATAGCCGTTGCGTTACGGATAGCGGCGGCTTCGAGATCGCCGTCGTTGCCGTCGGCGCGCGTGAGGCATGCACCGGAAGCTTCGTTGAAGGCGATGCCGAACTTCATTTGCGGTACGGTGTTGACCAGCGCTTCGTAGAGATCTTCCACTGTTTTAATGAAGTGGCTTGTGCCAAGGATGATATTGGAGCCTTCGGGTATTTCGAGGCGTACCGAATGAATCTGCATGGGTCGATTTTAGCGCGGTCTCTTTGCCTACCGGCTCAGGGAGCGATGGAGACAGCGGCGCCCTGCGGAACGCCGGCGGGTACACAGGCATTCGCTTGCGTAACGCCGGCGTATACGAGGCCCGAAAATGTGGCGTCGCAGCGTACCGCCGCCACACCGCCAAAGGATAGCCGCAACGGTTGAACGGGAGCGGGGAACGCGGGTGCGGTTGGGAGTTGGCCATCGGCGATGGCCGGAGCGACCGCGCCTTCTCCGGTAACGAACAATGTCACGATGGAACCCGGACCGGGAGCGATGAACCCGTCGTTGCAGGAGATGCTGCCGCCTGCGCTGTGATTGATGACGAGAGGAACGGCCGGCTTATTCCCGCACAGGAATATTCCAGGAGCGGCGGCGGCAACGTCAACGGAAACAGGCTGCGTCGCCAGACCTTGATACTCCACTTGAATCTGCGTGGCGCCGCGGACCTCGTAGGGAACGATTGCGCTTACCTGTCCATTGAGCGAATAGACCATCGGCGCGGCAACGCGGTCGAATAGTACGCGGGTATCGCCGATGCTCCTGGGAAGCTGCCCGTCAGGTCCATAGCCGGCAACGGCAATCGTTGGCGATCCAAAGCCTGTTCCATAGATGACGACGGTCTCGCCGGGCGCAACCGCGCCGCCCCGAAAGCTGGCGGCATTCACAACACCATCGGGTGCGATCTTTCCCGCCGCCGCCTTTCCGGAAACCAGGTAGACCGGCGCCTCCTTGGAACCGATACTGAGCGGCAGCGCGCGGGTAGTGCCGTTCGCCTTGATCTCCACGTCGTAATCGCCAAGAAAACCGCGCGCCCGGAAGACGCCGTCCTTCCCGGTGAGGCCGGTTACGTCCGTCCACCATTGCTTGTAGATGAGATCGTTCCAGACATCGTAGTTGGGTCGTGTGGACCAGTCCTTACGAATCATGGCGGCGCGCGGCAGCCAGTGCGCACCTTCCCAGAAGCCCCAGATCATGAAGCCTTTCATCGCCGGATGACTGAAGCAGGCGGTCATGAAGTCATGAGTGTAGTCCGCTTGAATCTGCTCGTCCGCGAGGTTCACGTCGAACTCGGTGACCTGCAAATCTTTGCCCAGCGCCGCGAACTTATCGAGAAGTTCAAGAACGCGGGAGGGCGGCGTCAGATTCGAATCGAAGTGCGACTGCAGGCCAATGCCGTCGATAGGGCCTCCGTTCGTCAGGATGTTCTCAATGATGCGGTAATACGCATTGATGTGGTTTAGATCATAGCCGCCAGATTCCAGATTACTGTAGTCGTTGATATAGAGCTTCACCGATGGATCGGCGGCGCGCGCCTGCTGGAACCACACGGCCATTTCAGCGTCGCCGAGCGCCTTCTGAACGTCGATGTTTGTGTAGGGCTCGTTGAGGACATCCCACTCGGTCACCTTACCGGCCGCATACGACATTACCTGGGCAATGTGGCCGGAGATGCGGGAGCGAAGCGCGGCCTGATCCACCGGTTGCGCCTTAAGCATGCTCTGAACATCCGCGGGCAGATTGCTTAACCCGGGCCAGATCACATTGTGACCGCGCACCTGGGTGAAGCCATTCGCGGCGAACCAGGGCAACATGGCATCGGCCTGCGCACGGCCCCAACTCTCAATGAACGGCCATTTCAGCGCATTTTCAGTAACTACTTTGTTGAACAGTTTCTTCAGTGCATCCCGATAATTTTGACCGTCGGCGTTGGTACGCTGCAGCGCATCGCCCGCCACGGCGGTACCGAAACCGAAAGCGTGGCGCTTCATTTTGAGGTGTACTTCGGCTCCGGGAACAGGCGTGCCGTTGTCGTCTTTCACCACTACCGCGATGTCGCCCTTACGATATTGCTCAATGCGTTGCGCGGCCGCGGCGCGCCATGGAGCGTCGGCCGCGTGCTCGTCATACGGCCAGGTGGTCAATCCCAGGGCGGAGAACGGCACGCCCTGTCCGTAGTCGACTATATTGAACCCGCCAATCTCAATTTCCTGGTTTGGATAGGTGACCCAGAAGCTGAGGTTGTAGCCGTTGGCGGCATACGACTGGGCCATCGTGAACGGCGCTTCCACCTTCTTCCAATCGGATGCGGCGGCCGCCGTGAAGGTGATGGATTTCGTGTAGGGAGAACCGCCCTGCTCCACCACAAACGTAGCCAGCCCTTTGTCACCCGGGGCGTGAATGGTTCGCATCCAGAACGTGACCGCCACCACATCGTTCTGCTGCGCGGCCAGCGTGTTGAAACAGCGGGGACGGATATCCCAGGGGTTCGCGTTATCGGGAACGCCGGAGGTCTTGACGTGGATCGCGGTGGAGAACGGCTGGCCTGCAACGTTCACGACCGTCATTGTTCCCGCCCCGTCGATTCTGCTGAAGCACGCCAGCGGATCTCCGGGAACGAGGGGCGCCGGTTCAGCATGAAGGCCGCCGCCTGTAAACGCGGCGATCAAGAGCAGGAGCAGAATTGGGGCCATCCACTGGAGTTTATCGCACGGAGGTGTTTTCCATCCGGCGATTGCATGCATGAAGCGGCCGGCAAATCCATCCGGCCAAGACGCGATTGATTGAGAACGCCATTGCACAGGCGGGCGGAAGCCGCGCGCCTGCCGGGCCTGCATCCCACCTACCTTATCGAGGCTGATTCGCAATCCGCGGCCTATAATGTAAGCGGTGCAAAAAACTACTAGCCGACTCACAGAAGCCTCCCTGCTGCACCATATCGGGCGGTTGCCTCACTCCCGTGCCTCTTTCAAACAACTGATTCGCGAATTCGGAGCCAAGGGCGGGGCGCGCGTGGAAATGGAGGCGCTGCTCAAGAAGCTGACGGACTCCGGTCAGGTGATTGAGCTGCGCGGCGGGCAGTATGTGCTGCTTCGCGGCAGCCGCGAATTCGCGGTGGGACGGCTGAACATGCACCGCGATGGCTACGGCTTTCTTATATCAGACAAGCCTGTGGAGGGGATCAAGGGCGACGTTTACATCCCTAAGGAATCGGCTTCACAGGCGATGCACGGCGACCGCGTGATTGTCCGCATCGCGCGAATCGAGCGCGATGGACGGGCGGACGGCGAGATTGTCAAGATTCTGAAGCGGGCTCACGTTACTGTGGTCGGCACGTTCCAGGTGAAGCGCCGCGGGAACTTTGTGCGGCCTCAGGATGAGCGCATTCATCAGTGGATCGAGATTCCGGAGGGGATGGAAGTTCCGGCGTCGGGATTATCGGTGAATCGGGTGGGCGTGGAGCCTTACAAGATCGGGAAGGCCGGGGACATGGACGGGATGATCGTGAACGTGGAGATCCTGGACTATGCCGAGGATCAGGAAAATGCGGTGGGGCGCGTGCTTGAAGTGCTGGGGCACGCGGGCGACTTTGGCATCGACGTGGAGATCATCATTCGCAAGCACCATATACCGCATGAGTTTCCCGAACCGGTGATCGCGCAGGCGCGGGCGTTCCACCCAAACGGCATCGTCGAAATCCCGAGCCGTTTCGCCATCGATCGTCACACTGGCAAGATCCCGGAAGTCGCGCCGCCCGAGGATCTCTTCAATTGGAACCTCCGCCGGAAACGCCCGAGCCTGCGCGATCACCGGCTCGGGAAACTCATGCGGGA
>JANXXV010000616.1 GCA_025350445.1 Bryobacteraceae bacterium
TCGCTTCAGCCTGGACCGTCGGCGTAGTGATTGGCGGCAGGAAGGTGGATCAGTTGACGGCCGGCTTCCCCGTGTCGTTATTTCTCACGTTAACGGGTGTTGCCCTGCTTTTCACCTAAGCCAAGTGAATGGCACACTAGATCGAATCGCCCATCGCGCAGTCCCCGGGGGCATAACTCATTCCCGGAACAACACAAAAACTTCAACAAACGTCCGGCTTAGCTCTGTTTCGCAAATCCGCGAAAGGCCCTCAATGTTCTTCAATTCCGAATTAGGGTGACCCCGGAAGTTCGCACGGCATCTCCTCATTCCGTATCTGCAAATGTCCGTCCATGCCACGCGCAGGCCGCGCAGCCCACAATCGGGTAGTGATTCTCCAACCCATTTCCCGCCCCGCTCTGTTGCGCAAAAACCGACAGCTCAAAAACGCACCAATGCCATAATGACGCTAGGTGATCCCATGATCTTAGAAGCGTCCTCCGCGCTAGAGCAGGAACTGAATCCGTGGCTAGCCGCCGAGGCGCGCTTCAACGAAGCCGCCCGGTGCCTGAATCTCGACGAGGGCATGTGCAAAATACTGGCGATGCCCGCCCGCGAACTAACAGTGCACATCCCCGTCACCCTGGATGACGGCCGCCTCGAAGTATTCACCGGCTACCGAGTGCAGCATTCCATCGCGCGCGGCCCCGGAAAAGGCGGCATCCGTTACGCTCCGGATGTCACACTGGACGAAGTCCGCGCCCTGGCCTCATGGATGACGTGGAAATGCGCGGTAGTCAACATACCCTTCGGTGGCGCCAAGGGCGGAGTCATCTGCGATCCGCGGCTGCTTTCCCAATTCGAACTGGAGCGGATCACCCGCCGCTACACGGCGGCGATCATCGATTTCATCGGACCCGAAAGCGACGTTCCCGCGCCCGACATGAACACCAACGAACAGACCATGGCGTGGATCATGGATACCTATTCCATGCACAAGCGCCACACCGTCACCGCCGTAGTCACTGGCAAACCGCTGGACCTTGGCGGCTCCCGGGGCCGCCCCGAAGCCACCGGCCGTGGCTGCCTGATCGTCTCCCTTCAGGCGCTGAAGCGGTTCGGTAAGAATCCGGAAGACGCGTCCGTAGTCATCCAAGGCTTCGGCAACGTAGGCGGAATGGCGGCAAAGTTAATGGCGCGCGCCGGATTCAAGGTCGTCTGCATCATCGAATGGGATGGCGCGGTCTATAACAAGGATGGGCTAAACATTCCGAAGCTGCTGGAGCATCGAAAGGAAACGGGCTCCATCACCGACTTTGATGGCGGCGAAAATATCGACAAGGACGAAGCCATGTTCCTCGATTGCGACATCCTGGTGCCGGCCGCGAAAGAAAACGTGATCACCAGCCAAAACGCCGCCCGCATCCGCGCGAAGATTCTATGCGAAGGCGCCAACGGCCCAACCACCGCCGCTGCCGACCAGATCCTAGCCGAGCGAAAAATCTTCGTCATGCCGGACATTCTGGCCAACGCCGGCGGCGTCACCGTGTCTTACTTTGAATGGGTGCAGGACCGGCAGGGCTTCTTCTGGAACGAAGATCTTGTGAACCAGAGGCTTGAAGAAATCATGGTGAACAGCTTCGACGCCATTGTCGATTATGCCCAGAAGCACAATGTGAACAATCGCACAGCGGCGTACATGGTGGCTCTCGATCGCGTAGCGTTCGCCGTCAAGCTCCGGGGAATCTACGCATGAGGATCGTCGTTTGACAGGCGAGCCGTCCACGCCGCTGATGCGGCAGTATCACTCCATAAAGCAGCAGGTCCCGAAAGCGTTGCTGATGTTCCGGCTCGGCGATTTCTATGAGCTGTTCTATGACGATGCGGTAACCGCCGCGCGCGAACTCGAAATAACGCTGACCTCGCGCAACAAAGAAAAGGGGCAGGCGATCCCGATGTGCGGCGTTCCGCATCACGCGGCGGAAGGCTACATAGCGCGGCTGATTCAGAAGGGATACCGCGTAGCAGTATGTGAGCAGACCGAAGACGCCAGGCTCACCAAAACGCTAGTCCGCCGCGAGATCACGCGCATCGTAACCCCGGGCACTGCCACTGAATCCAACCTGCTGCGCTCGCATGAAAATAACTATTTGGCGGCGGTGCTGCAGATCGGAACCCAGTCCGGCCTCGCCCACGTCGATATCTCCACCGGCGAGTTCCGCGTAACCGAACTCGAAGCCGAGGAAGTTCCCGCGGCCCTCGAAAACCTGAACGCCCGCGAAGTGCTTCTACCGGAACAGGCGCAGCTCGAAGC